>NZ_JCAKMY010000009.1:0-109767 GCF_059515845.1 Acinetobacter sp. CY79 | reverse complement strand
TATTATTAAAAATTTAAAAATATATTCTATATATTGAATTTACAAATCACGATATGAAAACAAAAATAAGATATCAATTATGATAATTTTGTTTAAACTATTCATATCTTTGAATTTATGTACCAAAATGAGCAATCAGTTAGAAAAGTTAAGTTTTTCCAAAAGACTTCAACAAACACTTTTGGATAATCATCATCCTATTAGCCCAACTTACTTGAGCAATGCTTTTAATGATCGTTATGATGGTCAACCGATCAGTGTCCAGTCCGCTAATAATTGGTTATTAGGCAAGGCTATTCCTAACCAAGATAAATTGTTAATCTTGGCTATTTGGCTTAATGTTTCTAGTCAATGGTTACGTTTTGGTGAGGAAAGTGAACTTAACATTCACTCCCATATCAGCGCTGTTTCGCCCAAAGATCTTGAACTCATCACAAAAATTCAGGCACTAAGTAATGATCAACAAAAGATTTTGTATTCATTAATTGATGAATTTACTCGATAATATTTTGTTTCTGATTATTTGGCCGTGTTATATCTTCTTTGTTTTTATATTCTTCGATGATTTTTTCGCACTCAATAATTCTACGATAAAGTGATCTCAATTCATTTTTAGAGATTTGAACTAGATCGTTATTATTGAGTAATTGATCTTCAAGTTGTAATTGATTTGACATTTTTTAAGATATTAAATTTATGGTTGATATGATCATAAACTATTCTTATACAAAATCTCAATAAAAAACTACACTTTAATGTTAAATTTGACCCAAAAATAAAATTAAATCAATGAAATTACATATTTTTTATTAAAAACATTAAACTTTAGTCTAATTTTTATTTTTCTTAAATATCAACTTTTGATTGTAAAAACCCCCGCACTTAGCGGGGATTTTTTATGATCTGAGGAATGATTACATCATACCGCCCATACCACCCATGCCACCCATATCAGGCATTGCAGGTTTGTCTTCTGGAATATCGGTAATCATGCATTCAGTTGTCAGCATTAAAGCAGCAACCGAAGCAGCGTGTTCAAGTGCAGAACGCGTTACTTTCGCTGGATCAAGGATACCCATTTCTAACATATCGCCATATTCGCCAGTTGCAGCGTTATAACCATAGTTACCTTCACCATTCTTCACAGCATTGATCACTACAGATGGCTCATCCCCAGCATTGGCTACGATTTGACGAAGTGGAGATTCGATCGCACGACGTAGGATGTTGATACCTACATTTTGATCATCATTCGCACCCACAAGACCATCCAATGCAGAAGCAGCACGGACTAGAGCAACACCACCACCTGCTACAACACCTTCTTCAACTGCAGCACGTGTCGCATGCAGAGCATCATCAACACGGTCTTTCTTCTCTTTCATTTCAACTTCAGTAGCTGCGCCAATTTTGATCACAGCAACACCGCCTGCTAATTTAGCAACACGTTCTTGAAGTTTCTCTTTATCGTACTCTGAAGTAGATTCTTCAATTTGCGCACGGATTTGTTGAACACGATCAGCGATTTGAGTAGCATTACCCGCACCATCAACAATCACAGTGTTTTCTTTAGAAACAGTGACTTTATGTGCTGTACCTAGATCTTGAATGTCTGCTTTTTCTAAAGACATACCCACTTCTTCAGAAATCACAACTGCACCTGTCAAGATTGCGATATCTTGAAGCATTGCTTTACGACGATCACCGAAACCAGGTGCTTTAACCGCACATACTTTGATAATACCGCGCATATTGTTCACTACAAGTGTAGCCAACGCTTCGCCTTCAACATCTTCAGCGATAATAAGAAGTGGTTTACCCGTTTTAGCAACAGCTTCTAATACAGTAATCAATTCACGGATATTGCTGATTTTTTTATCAACAAGAAGAATGAACGGATTTTCAAGTTCAGCTGTTAAAGTTTCAGGCTTGTTTGCAAAGTACGGGCTGATATAACCACGGTCAAACTGCATACCTTCAACAACGTCAAGTGAATCTTCAAAGCCTGAACCTTCTTCAACAGTGATCACGCCTTCTTTACCCACACGTTCCATCGCTTGAGCAATAAGTTTACCCACAGTTGTGTCAGAGTTAGCAGAGATCGAACCCACTTGTTCAATTGCTTTGGTGTCAGATGCTGGTTTAGCGGTTGCTTTAATATTTTCAACAACTGCACGTACAGCTAAATCAATACCACGTTTTAAATCCATTGGATTCATACCTGCAGTTACAGATTTGATCCCTTCGTTTAAAATTGCTTGAGCCAATACAGTTGCAGTTGTTGTACCATCACCCGCGATATCATTGGTTTTTGAAGATACTTCACGAACCAATTGTGCGCCCATGTTTTCGAACTTATCTTTAAGTACAATTTCTTTAGCAACAGTAACACCATCTTTAGTGATGTGCGGTGCACCGAAAGAACGGTCAATAACCACGTTACGACCTTTAGGACCTAACGTTACTTTTACTGCATCTGCAAGTACATTTACACCCGCGATCATTTTTGAACGCGCTGAATCACCAAATTTTACGTCTTTAGCTGACATGTTAAAACTCCATATATTTTTTAAATTTTAAAAATGACATTGCAAAGAAAAAGTGCTGTGGCTTGTTTAGAATTAAGCTCCTAAAACCGCCAAAATGTCAGACTCTTTCATAATAAGAAGCTCTTCACCTTGTACTTTTACAGTTGTTCCTGCATATGTACCAAACAAGACTTTATCGCCAACTTTTACATCTAATGGACGTACTGTGCCATTGTCAGTCACTTGACCATTACCTACTGCAATGATTTCACCTTGAGCTGGTTTTTCAGCAGCAGAACCTGGAAGTAAAATACCGCCAGCTGTTTTAGTTTCTTCTTCAACACGGCGAATAACAACACGATCATGTAATGGACGGATATTGCTCATTGTAAAACTCCAACAGACTCAGTCTATATGATGAGATGACGACTTTATGGTTCTATAAATATTGTTCCATGAGTCATCATCGAAAAAATATTTTCAATGACTCTGTTGTGGGGATGGAAAAAAACGCTTCAAGGGGAAAATGAAAAAAAAGTGATTTTTTTGTGTTTTTTTTATACAAATCTTAAGCTTTTACGATTAAACCCTGCTTGGTTTGATCAATGACAAATTCTTGTAACTGCTCAGAAAAATAATAGGGTGTGATATCCATATTATTTTCAACCACATTAAAGCTATTCGGCAAACCTTGATGCAAACGATGTGAAGTTGCCGTACCTGCATGTATTTCTAAGACAGGATGATCCGATTGCAATTGATAAATCAAATTCAAATCATAAACTGCAGACTGATGCAAATGTCCATGCAGAAGTCCATTTAACCCTGATCGCCCCCACATTTGCAGGGCTGTTTTGCCCAATATTGGACAATCTTTAATCCCATGCGGATCATCGGGTGGAGAATAAAAAGGTTGATGCGCCACAACCAATTTCGATTTATGTGCAGGCGCATTTTTTAAAATTTGATCAACATATTGAATTTGTTCAAGTGAGATATGCCCTTTGGTATGATATCGTCGGCGAATACTATTCACCCCAACAACAAAAAAGTGCTCGGTTTCTAGAACCGTTTCCATCTTACCGAAAAACCATTGATAACGACTAAATGGATTAAAAAAACGATTCCATAAATGATATAGCGGTATATCGTGATTGCCCGGAATGACTAAATAAGGAAGATTCAGACTTTCTAAAAATTGTTTACATGCATAAAACTGATTAAAACGAGCGCGCTGAGTTAAATCACCACTGACGATAACCGCTTCTGGAGAATTCAATTCACAAAACTTTCGAATCGCATTTACACATTCGATCTTTTCAGTTCCGAAGTGCAAATCAGATAAATGCAGAATCATTATGTAACCTGATTGTTGACGACCATGACATTTAAGGCATGTTTATCCACGCTACATTTTAAAGGTGTTTTAATTTTGACAATTTCACCATCAATCGCAACTGTGAGCTCTGATTTCTTTGAATACACCCGAACTTCTTCTCCACTAAAGCTATAAACATCAGCGGCTTTATCAAGCTGACCACGAATCAATTGAAATAAGGTTTTAAACAAAGTGAACTTATCCGTCTTGGCTAAAATCACTCCTGCAACCTTACCTAATTCAGCACACTTCGAAATTTTAAGATTCATATCAGCCAATTGAAGTTGATTATTACCAAAGAACAAAAGAGGCGTTTTGACTGGATAGCGTTTTTGATCCACCTCTATTTCCAGCTTCAGTTCTTTACGGTCACGAATCAGCACATCCAACCCTGAGGTATAGGCATGTAAAGGAAAACGCCCAAACTTTCGATTATACAATTCGCGCTTTTCAATAAATAAAGGGTAAAGCCCTAAACTCGCATTATTGAGATAAATATGTTGATTGATTTTTGCAACATGAATTTTTCTTATTTGCCCTTGAGCGATGACTTCTGCAGCTGCCATAACATCTACTGGAATATCCAATACACGTGCCACATAATTAAAGGTTCCAAGAGGAATAATACCCATAGGAATCTCTTGATGTATCAGTTGTGAGGCAACAGCGTTTAACGTTCCGTCTCCACCCGCTGCAACAATCACCCCTTGATTATTCTTAGATTGGTGTCGCTGTTTAACTTTATTCATCAATATTGAAATATCTTTTTCTGAAGCAATATCAAAAACTTGTATTTCAAACCCATGGTCTGACCAATAGGTCATAAGCTGCTCATAAACTTCATCATTTTTAGCTGAATGAAATCCTGATTTTTCATTGTAGATCATGGAAAGTGGTCTAAGAGACTGTTGCATATACCTGAATAACTTGAATTATTTAATCTAATTTCGACTAATTCCTATCTATTTAAAAGCACATTTATGTAAATTTCGGATAACAACCATTCAATATTCCAATGAATATTAAAAATATTTTTTTAATATTAAGCCATTAATAAATAATATTATTTATAATATAAATACTAAACATTGCTTTTATTGATTTAGCAAATTCCTGCTTTAAAAAAACAATATTTATTTATAAATCAATAACTTAATATTATTGACGTATTAAAAAGCTTTTTAGCCTTTGGTCTTATTTTTTTTAACAAAATATGCTTTAATACAGCCACTTTTTTTATACTGAAATCCAGATCCTGTATCACAGTATTTGGATTATTATTTGTACGCAACATTGTACACATTTGATATAGGCCTCGCCATGACCCAAGTGAACGCACCAGAATTCGTTCGTCACCCTAAGCTTATTGCATGGGTGGAAGAGATTGCACAATTAACTAAGCCAGCAAAAATTGAATGGTGTGACGGTAGCCCTGAAGAATATCAACGTTATATCGACTTGATGATCGCTAACGGCACAATGCAAGAACTTAACCAAGAAAAACATCCTGGTTCTTATTTGGCGAATTCTGATCCTTCTGACGTTGCTCGTGTTGAAGGTCGTACTTATATTTGTTCAGAAAAACAAGAAGATGCCGGCGCGACAAACAACTGGGAAGCTCCAGCTGAAATGCGTGCTCGTCTTAACGGTTTATTTGATGGTTGTATGAAAGGTCGTACTTTGTACGTTGTTCCTTTCTCTATGGGTCCTTTAGGTTCTCATATTGCACATATCGGTATTGAACTGACTGACTCTCCTTATGTTGCTGTTAGCATGTCTAAAATGGCGCGCATGGGTAAAGCTGTTTATGACGTTCTGGGTACTGATGGTGAATATGTACCTTGCGTACACACTGTAGGCGCTCCACTTGCGACCGGTGAAAAAGACGTTGCATGGCCGTGCAACCCTGAAAAATGGATCGTGCATTATCCAGAAACGCGTGAAATCTGGTCTTTCGGTTCAGGTTACGGCGGTAATGCATTGTTAGGTAAAAAATGCTTGGCTTTACGTATTGCATCTTCTATGGGTCGTCAACAAGGTTGGTTAGCTGAACACATGCTCATCCTTGGTGTAACGAATCCACAAGGCGAAAAACACTACATCGCAGCTGCATTCCCATCTGCATGCGGTAAAACAAACTTCGCCATGTTGATTCCGCCAGCAGGTTATGAAGGTTGGAAAATTGAAACTGTAGGTGACGATATTGCTTGGATTAAACCAGGTGAAGATGGTCGCTTATATGCCATCAATCCTGAAGCTGGTTTCTTCGGTGTAGCGCCTGGTACAAATACCAAGACCAACCCGAACTGTATGGCTACATTAACTAAAGATGTTATCTATACAAACGTTGCAGTGACTGACAACGGTGAAATCTGGTGGGAAGGTCTGACTAAAGAAGCGCCTGCTAACCTGACTAACTGGAAAGGTCAACCACACACTGGCGAAGAAAAAGCTGCGCATCCAAATGCTCGCTTTACAGTTGCTGCAGGTCAATGTCCTTCTATTGATGCTGACTGGGAAAATCCAGCAGGTGTTCCAATTTCTGCGTTTATCTTCGGTGGTCGTCGTGCAGACACAGTGCCTTTAATTTCAGAAGCATTTGATTGGGTTGACGGTGTTTACAAAGCTGCAACTATGGGTTCTGAAACCACCGCTGCTGCTGTGGGTCAACAAGGTGTTGTACGTCGTGATCCATTTGCGATGCTTCCATTTGCTGGCTACAACATGGCTGACTACTTCTCTCATTGGTTAGAAATGGGTGAAAAAGTTGCGGCTAAAGCCGAAGCTGCTGGCAACAAACTTCCTGGTATTTACAACGTAAACTGGTTCCGTCGTGATGCTGAAGGTAATTTTGTATGGCCTGGTTTCGGTCAAAACATGCGTGTTTTAGAGTGGATCATTGATCGTTGTGAAGGTCGTGCATCTGCAGTTGAAACACCAATTGGTTTAGTTCCGACATATGAACAACTAAACTGGACGGGTTCTGATTTCACTAAAGAACAATTTGACCTTGTGACTTCTCAAGATAAAGATCAATGGATCAAAGAGCTTGAAAGCCATACTGAGTTATTCGACAAATTAGGCGATCGCCTTCCAGCTGCATTAAAAGCTCGTCAAAACGAACTTTTAGAAGCTGTTAAAAAATCTGCTTAATTTTTAAGTTAAAATAAGAAAGGTCGCATAAGCGGCCTTTTTTATCGTCTATAAAAAAATATTTATACAATCACTGTTTATTTCTTAAACTTTATTTTTCATGTTCATTTATTCGCACACAGCTGTGGCATACTTAAATAAATCCCCCATGCATGGATCGTCATTCAATGAAAAAACTAACTACAGTGATTGGTTTAGGACTCACATTAGTCACTCTAACCGCTTGCCAAACGCCCCGTCAATATAACGGTGTTACAGGCTTTCAAATCGAAGATCAGACTGCAACAACAGCAACCATAGCATACACGCTAGCAGGACGTGCTAACCGTGACCTTGACGAAAATAAGCTGCAACGCGCATGTCAAAAAACCTTAAACACCACGCAACAATATAAATTAAATGTCTTAAGCGTAAATGAGATTGCTAATCCTAATTTTGCTCAGAAAGATCAACAAGGTGTTCAACTTGGGCAGTCAAGAACATCTTTTGGTTTATCGAATACCCAAGGCTATAACAGCACTGAAGACATGGCGACGCGTCAAGCTTTAGAATCACGCCCAAGCAGTCTTCATGTCGTACGTTATACTTGTTCTTAATTAATTTTAAATATGCATAAAAAAGACGCTATTTATAGCGTCTTAACATTTACTTCACAACTCTAATGTCGATCAGTAGCATCTGCTAGTCGTTCAAATTTATTCATAATGGGCAACATCCACTCTGGAATTTGATTTTGCTCAGCTTCGAGTCTTGATTTAAATTTAGATTTCGCAAACAACCACCCTGTAGGTTTACTCCAATCATTTTGCAATAGAATATAATATTCATCTTCTGAATCTAACCTAAGCGCTTGATTTATCCAATATAATGCCAAATAACGATTTTCTTTTAATCCATGCCCGTTATAACTACAAATACCATAAAGTTGAGCAATCCATGCCAACGATTCAGCATCATGACGAGTGTCATGCATCTGATCAGGCATAATTTTGATAAGCAAGTCCTCACGCTGTTGATGAGTCCCTGTCTTTTGTATGAGATGAAAGTAGGCTTGGTGCGCATCAAAAACTTTTAAATCAAGCGCTTTTTTAAAGTGTTGCAAAGCTTGATTAACTTCATCTTTATTGGGATCATTTTCAAAATCTAACTTCTGGTAGATCTGATCTCCTGCCTCATAAAGTGCTTTTGGATGATTTGTATCAAGTGCTTGCTTAAACCAATTCTGCGCTTGAACTGAATCTCTTACATCGATTAAACATGCTTCTTGACCTAAGCCTTCCCCATCATAAAGCTGACTTAATGCATACATGCTGCTCACATGGCCTGCTTCAGCCAATCCATGCATGAAATGCAGCACAGTATCTTTTGCACCCGCCATTGCAATATAGCGCAACGCATCTGTTACGCCATATTTGCTTTCCTTATCTTCCAAAGCCATGCACGTATGGGGATCAAATGTGAACTCTCCGGCTTTAACTCCCCAAATACCTGCATGAGATGCGGATGTAACAAGTACGTAGATAAATGCACTGTCTTGATGAGCAAAACACAGCTGAAGAAGTTTCAGTCGAAGATCAGCAGTATCCGAAATCAGTCCTGGAAATTTCAACATTGTCCAGCACAGCGCTGCAACCACTTTGTCATGCCAATTTGCAAGCCAAAAGAAATCGCTACTGTATTGTTCAATTAATTGCTCAATCAATCGATACAACTTTTGCGCGTAAAGATGACTGTCACTGTGTAATTCATAGTCAATATCAGTGACATAGTAATCCGTAAAATCGATAAATTCGCACAAAAAATCTGCTTTGATATGATTGGGCAGATCAAGCTGTAACAATTCCTCAAACTTTTTTTCATATCGATTTATTTGCTCAACATCATCAAGCTCTGGATAATCAGAAATCAGCCAGTCTGAATATTTTTTTACCAACAAACGATTAAATTTCTGTGTTGGCAATGCCTGACAGATTGGAATTTGCAGAAATTGATCAATATTTTCATGATCTTGGCCAGACCACCTTGGATAGAGATAATGCACATACGTTTCAAAGGCAGGAATAAATTCAGCGTCGAACGCTAAAATACGATTGAACCAATAATCAATCGGATAATCCATCTCCTGTTCGGTAGGTACAGGTAGAATTTGTGGCATTTTCAATGATTGAGGTAAAAAACCACCATATTGCTGCAAATACTCAATGCTTGCCCCAGAATAGTAATCCAATTCACTAAAATTGATCTCACCACTTCCAAACCAATATGGCAGTTTAAGATAGCCAGTAAGCGACATGACATCATCGAGTAACCAAAGGCAACGATGATCTATTTCTATCGCTTTCAAATACCAATAAAAGGCCATATCTTTAGCAATCTCAGCATTGTCCCATGACTGCTGTGAGACAAAAACACTGTACGCACCACCACGAGCTTTGGTGGCAACATTTTCCCAAAATTGACCGAGTAGATATGCACTGAATAGACTTGGAGCGGATTGATGCCATTTCACCAAATGCGAACAGACTTGAGGATAACGCCAATGTTTAAGCTCGTAAAAATGATAAGGTCGGCACCAGAAAAAAAATTGCTCTTCAATAGGTAAATCATGCAAGACTTTTGCAGTTTTACTTATCTGATACATATTCATATAGAGCTGATTAAGCGAATCAAACTGTTGATCCTCAAAATCTTTAATCAAATTTTTTTTAATTTTTTGATAATCTGCATACTCTTCTATATATGGTTTATTCATTGTTATAGATTCTTTATTTGGTTTATAGTTCTGTAAAATAGTATTCTAAGCTCAAGTATATTATCAATAAAATAAAAAAAACGCTATTTATAGCGTCTTATAAAAGCTCACATTACGAAATTCAGGTGACTCATCCAAATCTGGCCAAGTGGTTGCACTGCGCTCATCCAACTTTTCATATTTTGGATGACTAAAGTTCTTTACACGACTATCAGCCACCCACACTTCTGGTGCAAATTTTAAAAATTCATCTAAGAAAAAACGGTTACATTGGTCATAGAGCACATCTGCTGCAAGCAAAATATCGACTTGTTCAGCCTTATAGAGATCATCCAAATACTCTAATTCGATGTCATTCAACTCAGCATTGGCACGACAAGCATCTAAACTCACTTGATCAATATCACAACAGACCACACGCTTTGCTCCTGCCATTTTTGCTGCGATTGCAACGACACCCGATCCTGCACCAAAATCCAAAACCACTTTATCTTTAACATGGTGTGGTTCAGCTAGCAACCACTTTGCCATAGCTAAGCCTGATGCCCAGCAGAAGATCCAATAGGGCGTATCATTCCAAATACGGCGAATAACTTCATCATCCAACTTATCCGTTGGAAATATAGGCGGAATCAACCACAGTGATATCGGCGTTTCAGGTAATTGCTGTGCTTCGAGTTCACAATGTGGAATCACATCATGCAATGCTTGAAGCAGATGCTCAGGGGCTTTAGGGAATTGAAAAGTACAGCTCATTAAGTTTTTATTCGTTCTAATTTAAAAAATCCCCTCTCCTTTTAGGAGAGGGTTAGGGAGAGGTCTAAATCTAGTTAGATCTCCCCTCATCCCCTTGCGGAGCATGCTCCTCATCCCAAAGGGAGAAGGAGTATCCATTAATTTCATAATGAAGTTCCCCCCTCTCCTGAGCGAGATTTAAAGCACCGCTTTTAAATCGAAGCGCAAGAGAGGGTTAGGAAAAGGCCTATTTCTTAACCCAAAGCTTTTTCAGCAGCCTCAACCGTTTGGCGAATCAAGGTCGTAATCGTCATTGGGCCCACACCACCCGGAACAGGTGTATATGCAGAAGCAACCTCTTCAATACCCACCAATTGAATATCACCTACACCACCGCCATCACGTGGATGGAAACCTGCATCTACAACCACTGCACCTGGCTTGATCCACTCTTTTTGAATGAGTTCTGCTTTACCTACAGCACCGACAATAATATCCGCTTGCTTCACAAAGCTAGCCAAGTCTTGCGTACGTGAATGACAAATGGTCACTGTTGCGTTGGCTTCAAGCAGCATTGCTGCCATGGGTTTACCCAAAATTGCTGAACGCCCAACAACAACAGCATGTTTACCTGCGATTTGGATGTTGTTTTCTTTTAAAATCGTCATGATACCTGCAGGTGTTGCAGAACCATATGCAGCCTCACCCATTGCCATACGGCCATAACCCAAGCAAGTGACACCATCTACGTCTTTTGCAAGTGAGATTGCATCAAAGCATGCACGCTCATCAATCTGAGCAGGTACTGGATGTTGAAGTAAAATTCCGTGAACATCTGGATTTGCATTCAATTTTTCAATTTCTGCAAGCAACTGTTCTGTTGTTGTCTCAGCTGAAAGTTCAACCTTTAAAGAGTCCATACCGACACGGCGGCAAGCATTTCCTTTCATACGTACATAAGTTGCAGATGCGCCATCCTCACCGACTAAAATAGTCGCAAGAATCGGGGTACGACCTGATTTCTCTTTTAGCGCTTCTACGCGAGTTAACAAGTCAGCTTCAATTTGCTTCGCCAATGCACGACCATCTAAAACTAATGCCACGGCACATCTCCAAGTGTTGATATGAATCAATTTTGCACATAATACATGATAATTTTATTTATTTTTCGCTATATGCTGAATTTCTGCACATACAGCATAGCGATGCTATTGTTTTTTTTTCAGGGCTTGCTAATATACGCATCAACAAGACATGGCGGGGTGGCAGAGTGGTCATGCAGCGGACTGCAACTCCGTGTACGCCGGTTCGATTCCGACCTCCGCCTCCATCTTGTTAAAATGCCCGAGTGGTGAAATCGGTAGACACAGGGGATTTAAAATCCCCCGCCCACAAAGCGTGCCAGTTCGAGTCTGGCCTCGGGCACCATTTTAATACTTCTTAAAATGGTGCAATAAAATTTCCAGCTTTTAGCTGGTTTTTTTATGCCTAAAATTTACACTTAAATTAAAAAAATTGAATTGATGCTTTTGAATTAACTCAATTCAACAAACAATAAACTTCACAATTCATATATATTAGATCTACGTATTGAATGCCTCTATCTGAATGATCAGCAATAAACAAACCGCGCACTATCTGAAACAACTGCAAGAACTCTACCCCTCTGCATTTAAAAGAAACTTTCTGCTTTATGGTCAAATCAAAACCAAAGGCATCTTAGATGAACTAAAAGAACTGATTCCCTTCGGTTTAGCACTCATGATTTTTGTGCCTGTGTCTTATGTTTTTTCTGAATTTATTAAATCCGTTCAACCCAAGTACGAAGGGTTCCAAGCCAGTGCTATCGCATCGTTAATCATCATGTTATTTTTCATGTTGGTTTCCCCTATCGTGCTGAAGCAAATGAAACACAGTAGTGTTTCCCTATATGCTCAGCTTAAAAACACTCCCATCAAACTCACAGCACTCATCCTAATACAGGCTTTGAATTTTGCATTTATTGAAAGCTGGTTCTTACAAGGGATATTATTCTTCTTTGCAATGAGTTTCGGTTTTATCAAATTTTACAAAGAAAATATGTACCGAGAAAAAACCACCAATGAACAATATTACTATCTTCAAGAAATTCGTCGTGCCTGCTATTGGAGTTATAAGCAGTCGGTAAAATTATATATTCAATTATTTTTTACCAACAAAAAATCAGAGCGCTTTAAACAGCTACAACATAAAAAAATTCAGATTGCAGATTTACATACACAACTGATGAATTATGAAAACAAACTCTGTATGACTCACAAACATATCGACATAGACAAATACCTAGATGAAATTCTATAAATATCATCTCAAACCGTAGTCTCAGCATTAACACCATCAATCTGATCTAATTTTTAAACACACACGATTGAATTGCTTGAAAATAAAACAAATAATCACTTTTAGACTTGCCAAGTGATATTTCGTCCTCTATTATTGCGCACATGCCCGAGTGGTGAAATCGGTAGACACAGGGGATTTAAAATCCCCCGCCCACAAAGCGTGCCAGTTCGAGTCTGGCCTCGGGCACCATTTTAATACTTCTTAAAGTGGTGCAATAAAACTTCCAGCTTTTAGCTGGTTTTTTTATACCTAAATTTTGAGTATGCTATTAGCTCATTTATGACGATTAATAATAATGATAAAAATTAAAGCTCTCATTTGTAGCACCTCACTATTTTTCTCAACCTTTTCTTTAAATACCTACGCAATCAATCCTCAGTCTCAGGCTGCTATCAATCAAGCAATCGAAGCCACTGAAGAAATTGGTGACTTATTTCCCGGCACAATTCAACGTATTTCAAATCGCTATATATTAAAGCGGTGCACTTCTGGTGGGGATAATTATGTGCTGGAATTTAGCAATCCAGAACATCAGAAAAAAATTGATAAACTCTTAGCAAGTAATAGTAAATTTTGGATCAATACTTTTGCTGTTTACCATGAGGTAAATGGTGAACACCATTTAAAAGTCAAAGATCTTTATGAAATTTTTAATGATCAAACTTGTCATTTAGATGATTTCTTAGAACAATTAGAAGAGAACCCTGAACTTTTTGAAGAGCTTAAAAAATTATTCCCACAAAAAAAATAGAGAGTGAATTACCACTCTCTATTTGATACCAATTCTTCAATTTCGATTTCAAGATAACCTTCATCTTGCACCACCATCATCATTGCTTCTGCGATATAATCCGCCGCAGTGTCATCTAGCGATGAGTCAAGATCTTCAAACTGAGGCTTCATCTCATTGATCTCTGAAACCGTTTTACCCGCCAAAATGTAAATCTCTGATTCAGAATTTACTTTTGTCAATTTCTTAGCAAACTGTTCAATCAGCTGTTTAATTTCAGCCACAAGAATATCGGGATAATATTCATCATCAAACATAGGAAGAAGTAAATCGTTAAACATATTAAAGCTCAAGTTTTAGCAATAACAAAAACCGTGTCTATATAACATAAACACGACAATTCACCTAATCTTTATGGTTTCCAATTATCGGCTCAAATTTTAGAGTACAACTAAGCTATTCATTTAATTTAATAAATACAGAAAGATAAGATTTTTTCGATTTTCACTAGTTAATTTTTTTGCAATCTTTATTGAATCTACAAACGCTTGCTTCATCGCAAAAGAAGCATTTTTTGTCATTTTCAGCCAGTTAAATAATGTTATTCCAACTCATTAAGCCATCATATTGACCAGCCTTTAATTGTCGTCCATACGATGCATTAATAGGATTAATTTCAGTTTTTTGATATTTTTCAGTATTTTGATCCAGTACAAGGCGATCTTCAGGATGAGCACTCTAGATTGACGCCGAACTGCCCAAACTTATAAATGGATGCTCTGGCTAAAAGCTAATGCCGGACGTGATGTATTCATTTTGTCTGGTGACCTAGACGCTTATACAAGAAGTACAGAAGTATGGACTGCGATCATGAGGATCGATAAAACTTCTATTTGCATTTGGTCATTTTAAGCATTTTTACTCTGACTTAATGGCGAGCGAGCACATCTAATTTACAGCCAAAGTTGCCATCGGAAAGTTTAAAAGCTAAATGTTATGATTTATTTTTTTCATACAGAAACTTGATTTAATTATTAAGATTGAAAAGTTTAAATATCGTTATTTGTTATGTTTGATTTATAAATCATTTCATAGAAAATATCAAAGTAGCCTCTATAAGATCTATATTGATACAGCATCACCATAGCTCATAGCGAACCATGGTGATATTTTATTTTTTATTATACCGATGTAAGCGCTTGCCACATTTTTATTGCATCACGAGTTGCTTTCACATCATGCACCCGCACCATACACGCACCCTGCTGAATACTGAGCATATGCCCCATCACCGAACCCACAGCACGAGCTTCAGGCTCAACACCACCCAAGACCTCTCCAATAAATCTTTTTCGTGATAATGCAGAAAGCATCGGATAACCCAAATAATTAAGCTTATATAGCTCACTCAATAATTTTAAATTTTGCTGTGCATTTTTAGCAAAACCAAAACCTGGATCGATCATAATATTTTGAGCTCTAACACCAGCTTCAAGTGCATCATCAACTCTTTGCTGTAATTCATTCATCACCTCTACCACAACATCGTCATAATGAGCCAAATCATTCATGGTTGTAGGCTCACCACGCATGTGCATAATAATAACGGGAATATCGAGCTCTACTGCCGTTTTCAATGCTCCTGGACGCGTCAATGCTCTCACATCATTCCAAATATGAGCACCCGCTTTGACTGCCTCACGAATAACGCGTGGCTCAGAAGTATCTATCGATAAAATAATATTATGTTCCGATAGCGCTCTAACCACGGGCACAACACGTTGAATTTCTTCTTGCACTTTAACTGGACTCGCACCTGGACGTGTCGATTCACCACCAATATCGATAACAGTTGCACCATCAGCAATCATCGTTAGAGCATGAGCAACAGCATCATCTAGATGATTGTGCTTACCCCCATCACTAAAAGAATCTGGGGTTACATTTAAAATACCCATCACATGAGCTTGGGATAAATCCAGACTCTTGTTTCCAAACTGCCAAATTTTCTTTGGTAAAGGCATTAGTTGCATGCATGATCCCTTTCGTACATATGTCAATATTCTACCAATAACTTGTTCTCATAAATGTAGATTTTGAACCACATACCTCAGCATTTATAAGCCAATAAAAAACCACCCGCAGGTGGTTTTTAGATCAAAAAAAAAAACGTCTTAAGTTAAACTTTAGGGAGTGAAGGCAATGGTGGTGGAGTAGCTGGACCATCTTCAGGTGTCACATCAAGCACAGGATTTTCTGCAACATACACCTTAGGTGGCTGTGGCTCACGTCCTTCCATAATGTCACGAATCTGGTCACGGTCAATCGTTTCCCATTCCATCAATGCTTTGACCATAGCATGTGCGATATCTTGATTATTTTCTAAAATATCACGTGCTACCTTATATTGCTCATCGAGAATACGACGGATTTCACGATCAATCTCAAGCTGAGTTGCTTCAGAAATCGTACGACTTCCTATATTCCCCATAAATGATTGCTGTGAATCATCTTCGTAAACCATCACACCCATTTTGTCAGACATACCGTACTTCGTTACCATTGCACGTGCCATTTTAGTTGCACGTTCAAAGTCGTTCGAAGCACCCGTAGACATTTGATTGATGAAAATCTCTTCAGCAATACGACCACCAAACAAAATTGAAAGTTCATTCAACATTTTATGCTTGTAATGGCTAATCGCATCTTGCTCAGGCAACTGCCAAGTCACACCCAAAGCCCAACCACGTGGCATGATTGTCACTTTATGGACTGGATCAGTCTCAGGCAGCATTTCCGCTACGATTGCATGCCCAGCCTCATGATAAGCCGTCGCACGACGCTCTTCTTCACGAAGCACCATCGACTTACGTTCAGGACCCATAAAGAGCTTATCTTTAGCATCTTCAAAGTCATGCATATCGACCGTGTTCTTGTTACGACGTGCAGCAAATAAAGCTGCTTCATTTACAAGATTCGCTAATTGTGCACCAGAGAAACCAGGGGTACCGCGTGCCAATACTTGAACATCCACACCCGTTACAGAAGGCAATTTTTTCAAATGTACATTTAGAATTTGCTCACGACCTTTAATGTCTGGCAGACCCACCATCACTTGACGGTCAAAACGACCTGGGCGTAGTAACGCTTTATCCAGTACGTCAGCACGGTTCGTCGCAGCAATAACGATAATACCTTCATTGCCTTCAAAACCATCCATCTCAACCAGCATTTGGTTTAATGTTTGCTCACGTTCATCATTACCACCACCTGTACCTGAACCACGGTGACGACCTACCGCATCAATCTCATCAATAAAGATGATACATGGTGCATGGCGTTTGGCTTGTTCGAACATGTCACGTACACGAGATGCGCCCACACCCACGAACATTTCAACAAAGTCAGAACCTGAAATACTAAAGAACGGTACTTTCGCTTCGCCAGCAATTGCTTTAGCAAGCAAAGTCTTACCTGTACCCGGAGGACCAACCATCAAAACACCACGTGGGATGCTTGCACCCAAACGTTTGAATTTTGTTGGATCTTTCAGGAAATCGACAACTTCTACAACTTCTTGTTTTGCCTCATCCGCACCAGCGACATCAGCAAATGTAATCTTGATTTGGTCTTCTGAAAGCATTTTTGCTTTGGATTTACCGAAGCTCATCGGACCATTTTTACCGCCTGCACCACCACCCATATTCCGCATAAAGAACATGAACAATAGGATAATCAATAGAACTGGGAAGCTCGCAATAAGAAGCTGCATCATCAAACCTTGACGTTGCGGTGCAGTACCTTCAACAACAACATTATTTTTGATGAGATTTGGCATCAATTCAGGATCTTGAATTGCTGGACGAATACTCTCAAAAGGAGAACCATTTGTTTTTTCGCCAGTTATTCTTTCACCATCAATGATGACTTGTTTAATTTGTCCAGCATTCACCGCCGCAACAAATTCTGAATAATTTAATGCTGAAGGCTTATCGCGGTCACTTACGTTACTGAATATAAGAATCAGCACGCCTAGAATAACCAGCCACAAAACGGCATTTTTGAAGAGATCGCTCAAAGCTTTATTCCCATATCAATCTAATTTGATCATACCAAAATTGGCTGACCTTTAACAAAAAGCGAGTAAAAGGATTCGCATTAAAATTTAAAATGTACAAAATGCACACTTTTTTCCTACTTGGCAAGTAGACTTTTAACGCTATTTCTTTTTACGGCCCTGTCCAATTAAAAAAACTTCTTTCGAACGCGCACGTGAAGCAGCAGGTTTAGATGTTTTTAATACAGCAAAACTATCAACAACTTGCTTACGAAATTCATCAAAACCAGTGCCTTGGAAAACTTTTACCACAAATTGACCCTTAGGTCCCAATACTTTGTTGGCAAAATCCAAAGCCAATTCACACAAATAAATTTGGCGCGGTTGATCTACAGCCTTGTTACCAGATGTATTGGGGGCCATATCTGAAATTACAACGTCTACTTGGCGTCCATCTAAAAGATTTAACAATTTTTCAAATACTTCTTCTTCTCGAAAGTCACCTTGTAGAAAGGTTACATCTGGTAAAGCATCCATATGTAAAATATCAGATGCAATCACAATACCTTTATCACCTACCAATTTACCCGCGATCTGAGACCAACTTCCTGGTGCAGCCCCCAAGTCAACCACCACCATACCAGGCTTAATCAGCTTGTACTTTTCTTGCATTTCCAAAAGCTTATAAGCCGCTCGAGCACGATAGCCTTCCTTTTGCGCTCTTTTTACAAAAGGATCATCTAGATGTTCTCTCATCCAGTCTCGACTACTTTTTGATAACTTTTGATTGGTAATGCGCGTCGCCATAACTCTTTAAATACATATTAATATATAACTTTTAATTGTACGTGAAATTTTAAAGCCTTGCAGTAGCGATCTGTATCTAATTAATCTTGATTAACATGTTTTTTCAAATCAGCTTTATCGATAATTTCTACAGAATTTAAAGCGTTTGAAGTTGGTATTTGCTATACTTAGCCGTTTTCAAATTTAGGTTATTTTTTATGGCGGCTTTATCTATTCAGGAACGCAAGCGTTTGCGTCAAATCGGACATGCACTTAATCCTGTGGTTATGATTGGCGGTCAAGGCCTAACAGAGAATGTGATCGAAGAAACGAATCGCGCTTTAAATGATCACGAACTAATCAAAGTTAAAGTGGTTGCTGAAGACCGCGAAGCTCGTGCTGCTTTGATTACTGAAATCGCACAAGTAACTGCTGCTGAAACAGTTCAAACAATTGGTAAAATTGTTTTGCTTTATAAAAAAGCGCCAAAACAAAATGCAAAATTGTCAAACCTTGTTCGTCACGCACATTTATCTAACTAATCATTTAGAGCGGTTATTGCATGGCGAGTTATGAATTAAGTTCTTTTGATCGTTTTCAAGATATCTATCTGGTTGGCGCTATTGAACAAGCAAATGCTTTTACCCTTAATGTCGGTTATTGGGTTCGTGACCCCAATCAAATGATTGAATTCCCACCCATGGTTGCTGGCAATCCGCGACAAGATTTCCTTTGGGAAAACACCTGTTTTGAAATATTTATCGGTGTTAAAGGCGAAGATTATTATCGCGAAATTAATCTCTCCCCTTCCGAAGCATGGCAAGTGTATCAATTTGAGGAATATCTTTATCCTGAAGTTATGCCTCCTCAAGCAGCTTATGATATTGAGCTCAATCAATCTAAAAAAACTCACTATGGTTTAAATGTGAGTTTAGATTTAACAGAGTTCATGTTAGCCCATAAATTAAAGTGGGATCATCTCTTTATTGGCTTAACCGCAGTATTCAAAACAGCTAAAGGTATACATTATTATGCGATGCAGCATAGTAGCCCGACTGCTGACTTTCACAATAAACGTGATTGGCTACATACGTTCTAATATGCATATTGTGTTAGATAAATTTAAAAGTGAGGCTTAACCCTCACTTTTTTATTGCTCCCTTTTTAGTTTCCTTCCTTATAAGAGTTTGATTATCCGCATATCCGAACACTCGCAAGGTTATGACACTATTTTAAAACAATCATCAAATACCTGTTCTAGTTTAAGGCCAGAAATCACCCCAAAGATTAATTCATTGAATTCATCAAAATCTGTTCTACACCCCGATTTAAAAGCAAGAAAACCCTGATTAAAATCTCTCCATGAGTATTCTACTTATAGGTATATTGAGATATTAATGTGCGTTTGAATGCCTCTTCCATTCTGAATGATTTAGATATCATCAGTAGAAAAATATTTAGCAACTAGTCAGTTATTAATAGTCAGTCTTGCGATCTCATTGATAAAACTTAACTTTTGAATTATTGAGCAATTCTTGTGTTTAATACTTTTTCTATCATGAATAAAAAGCAGACTTTGTTTTAAATTACAAGTCATATATCTACCTAAATCAGTGCAATTTAAATGGACTTTAGTCGTCTTAGTCCGTATAATGCCGTGTTAAGTTCAAGCGAGCAGACATAGGAGGGTTGGTTAAAAAAATAGCCTTCCTTTTTTTTCGTCTTCTCGCTTTTTTACAGCCTAAATTTCAGGAGCTTTGGTTTGAGCACCCCAGCAATTTTAGCCCTTGCCGACGGAACTATCTTTAAAGGTACTTCTATTGGTGCATCGGGTAGTACGACTGGTGAAGTCGTTTTCAACACTGCCATGACTGGCTATCAAGAAATTTTGACTGACCCGAGTTATGCACAACAACTTGTGACTTTAACTTACCCACATATCGGTAATACAGGTTGTAATGACGAAGATGCTGAATCAGGTCGCATTCATAAAGTATGGGCGAATGGATTAATTATCCGTGACCTTCCTTTATTGCACAGCAACTTCCGCGCTACACAATCATTAGGTGAATACTTAGAACAACATAATGTTGTAGCAATTGCTGATATTGACACACGTAAGTTAACACGTATTTTACGTGATAAAGGCGCGCAGAACGGTTGTATCCTTGCTGGCGAAAATATCACAGCTGAAGAAGCTTTAGAAAAAGCACGTGCATTTGGTGGGTTAAACGGTCTAGATCTTGCAAAAGAGTGCTGTGACCCTGAAGGTTTTGAATGGACGACCGGTTCTTGGACGCTTGGTCAAGGTTTCTCTCAACCTGAACTTAAATTCCATGTGGTTGCATACGATTACGGTGTCAAAACCAACATCTTACGTATGCTTGCAGATCGCGGTTGTAAATTGACTGTTGTTCCTGCACAAACTCCTGCTGCTGACGTGCTTGCGTTGAATCCAGATGGCGTGTTCTTGTCGAACGGCCCTGGCGATCCAGCTGCATGTGACTACGCAATTGAAGCTGTAAAAACAATTGTTGAAGATGCTCGCAACATCCCTGTTTTCGGTATTTGCTTGGGTCATCAAATCCTCGCTTTAGCAAGTGGCGCTAAAACTGTGAAAATGCCTCACGGCCATCATGGTGCCAACCATCCTGTGCAGAATATTGAAACTGGCATAGTGATGATTACTTCTCAAAACCACGGCTTCGCTGTAGATGCAGATACTTTACCTGCAAACTTGAAAGCAACGCACAAGTCTTTGTTCGATCAAACCCTTCAAGGGATTCATCGTACTGACAAACCTGCGTTCAGTTTCCAAGGTCACCCAGAAGCAAGCCCTGGCCCACATGACTGCGCACCGTTGTTCGATCATTTCATCGAACTTATCGAAGCATCTAAGAAGTAATTAAGGAAGCGATCATGGCTAAACGTACAGATATTAAAAGCATCTTAATTATTGGTGCAGGTCCGATTGTCATCGGTCAAGCATGTGAGTTCGATTACTCAGGTGCTCAAGCGTGTAAAGCGTTGCGTGAAGAGGGTTACCGCGTTATTTTGGTTAACTCTAACCCTGCAACCATTATGACTGACCCGACCATGGCAGATGCAACGTATATCGAACCGATTACGTGGCAAACTGTTGCTGCAATCATTGAGAAAGAACGTCCAGATGCTGTTCTTCCGACAATGGGTGGTCAAACTGCATTGAACTGTGCCCTTGCGTTAGACGCAAACGGCATTTTAGAAAAATACAATGTTGAATTGATTGGCGCATCTAAAGAAGCGATTGAGAAAGCTGAAGATCGTAAACTTTTTGACCAAGCCATGCGTAAAATTGGTCTTGAATGCCCGAAAGCTGACATTGCTGAGTCAATGGAAGAAGCATTAGCGATTCAAGCACGTTTCGGCTTTCCTGTAATCATTCGTCCATCATTCACGATGGGTGGTTCAGGTGGCGGTATCGCTTACAACCGCGAAGAATTCATCGAGATTTGTGAACGTGGTTTCGATCTTTCTCCGACTAAACAATTATTGATCGATGAATCTTTAATTGGTTGGAAAGAATACGAAATGGAAGTTGTTCGTGACAAAAACGACAACTGTATCATTGTATGTACCATTGAAAACTTTGACCCAATGGGCGTGCATACAGGTGACTCAATCACGGTTGCTCCTGCTCAAACGCTGACAGACAAAGAATTCCAATTACTACGTAATGCGTCTTTAGCTGTACTTCGTGAAATTGGTGTAGAAACAGGCGGTTCTAACGTTCAGTTCGGTATTTGCCCGAAAACTGGTCGTATGGTTGTAATCGAGATGAACCCACGTGTTTCTCGTTCTTCTGCCCTAGCATCTAAAGCGACTGGTTTCCCAATTGCAAAAATCGCAGCGAAATTGGCTGTAGGTTATACGCTTGATGAATTGAAGAATGACATCACGGGCGGTACAACACCTGCGTCATTTGAGCCTGCGATTGACTACGTAGTCACGAAAATTCCTCGCTTTAACTTCGAGAAATTCCCACAAGCTGACGCAACTTTGACCACTCAGATGAAATCTGTGGGCGAAGTGATGGCGATTGGTCGTAACTTCCAAGAGTCTATGCAAAAAGCACTTCGTGGTTTAGAAGTGGGTGCATCTGGCTTTGATCCAAAAATCGAAGTGGGTACTGAAGGCGCGCGTGAAAAAATCTTGGTTGAGCTTAAAGTTCCAGGACCAGATCGTATTTGGTTTATTGCTGACGCGTTCCGTCATGGCTTTACTTTAGATGAAGTTTTTGCTGCAACCAATATCGATAAATGGTTCCTGATCCAAATCGAAGACATCGTTAAAACTGAAAATGAAATCAAAACTTTAGGTTTTGGTGATTTAAATGCCGACAACATCCGTGCATTTAAGCGTAAAGGTTTATCAGATCTTCGTATTGCAGACTTGATGGGCATTTCACAAAAGCAATTCCGTAAACACCGTTGGAACTTGGGCGTAACACCAGTTTACAAACGTGTTGATACCTGTGCAGCTGAATTCGAATCTGATACAGCATACATGTACTCAACTTACGACGAAGAGTGTGAAGCGAACCCATCAACACGTGACAAGATCATGGTGATCGGTGGCGGTCCTAACCGTATTGGTCAAGGTATCGAGTTCGATTATTGCTGTGTACACGCGGCTCTTGCAATGCGTGAAGATGGCTATGAGACCATCATGGTTAACTGTAACCCTGAAACGGTTTCAACAGATTACGACACATCAGATCGTTTGTACTTCGAACCAATTACGCTTGAAGATGTTTTAGAAATTGTACGTATCGAAAAGCCTAAAGGCATCATCGTTCAGTACGGTGGTCAAACACCTTTGAAATTGGCGCGTGCTTTAGAAGAAGCGGGTGCCCCAATTATCGGTACATCTCCTGACGCAATTGACCGTGCAGAAGACCGTGAACGTTTCCAACAAATGATTCAACGTTTACAACTTCGCCAACCAAACAACAGCATCGTAAAATCTGCTGAAGAAGGTATGGCTGAAGCTGCGAAAGTAGGTTATCCATTGGTTGTTCGTCCATCATATGTACTTGGTGGTCGTGCGATGGAAATCGTGTACAACGATGAGGAATTAAAACGCTACTTACGTGATGCAGTTCAAGCATCTAACGAAGCACCTGTTCTTCTTGACCGTTTCTTAGATGACGCGATCGAAGTTGACGTGGACTGCGTATCTGACGGTAAAGACGTTGTGATCGGCGGCATCATGCAACATATTGAACAAGCGGGTATTCACTCAGGTGACTCAGCATGTTCGATTCCTCCTTACTCATTGTCTAATGAAGTACAGGACGAAATGCGTCGTCAAACCATCGCTATGGCAAAAGAGCTTGGCGTAATCGGTTTGATGAACGTACAGTTTGCGGTTAAAGGCACTGACGTTTACATCTTAGAAGTGAACCCACGTGCATCACGTACTGTACCGTTCGTATCTAAGTGTATCGGTGAGTCTTTAGCGAAAGTAGCTGCACGTTGTATGGCGGGTCAATCTTTAGAATCTCAAGGATTCACAAAAGAGATTATCCCAACTCACTTCTCTGTGAAAGAAGCGGTATTCCCATTCAACAAGTTCCCGGGTGTAGACCCAGTTCTTGGGCCTGAGATGAAATCTACAGGTGAAGTGATGGGCGTAGGTAAAACTTTCGGTGAAGCATTCTACAAAGCAGTTTTAGGTGCGAACGATCGTTTACCTGGTCTACCGACTGAAGGCGAAATCAAACACGCATTTATCTCTGTTCGTGACTCTGATAAACCTCGTGTTGTTGGTATTGCGAAACAACTTGTTGAATATGGCTTTAAAGTTATCGCAACTGGTGGTACTTTTGATGTCATCAATGCGGCTGGTATTGAATGTGAACGTGTAAATAAAGTCACTGAAGGTCGTCCAAATATTGTGGACCGCTTGAAAAATGGCGAAATTCACCTCATTATTAATACAACTGAAGGTAAACGAGCTCAGCAAGATTCATTCTCGATTCGTCGTTCTGCCCTTCAAGGCAAAGTGTATTACACAACGACATTGAATGGTGCTGATGCAGTATGCCAGGCTTTAGCTATTAAATTACCAATGGATGTTTATCGCTTGCAAGATTTAAGCGTAGGTTAATACCCGATCCGATAAGACCCGTCACCTTATCGGTGGCGGGCTTTTTTTCATTTATAGACTCAGTATTTTGACTAAATACATTAATTGAGGGACAACAATGCAACGTTATCCTATGACTCCCCAAGGCAAAGAAGCTTTGGAAAAAGAATTACATCAATTGAAAACGATTGATCGTCCACGTATTACTGCAGCAATTGCTGAAGCGCGTGAACACGGGGATTTGAAAGAAAATGCAGAATACCATGCTGCGCGTGAGCAACAGGGTTTCTGTGAAGGCCGTATTCAAGATATCGAAGGTAAATTGGGTGCAGCTCAGTTGATCGACGTAAAAGATCTTGAGCAAAATGGTCGCGTGGTTTTCGGTGTGACAGTGACGATTGAAAACTTAGACACTGAAGAGCAAAAGACATACATGATCGTTGGCGACGATGAAGCTGACTTTAAGATCAATAAAATCTCTGTGAACTCTCCTATTGCTCGTGGTCTCTTGGGTAAAAGCGAAGGCGATGAAGCCAAAATCACAACACCTCAAGGTGAAGTGGAATACGAAATTGTGAAAGTTGCATACATCTAATACACTAAGGGCTGATTATTCAGCCCTTTTTTATAACAATGAAAATAATAATAATTTTAATCCTATTCTCTTTATCAGCTTGCAACAACATCAATAATGATTCTTGCACAGAAGATGTTTGCCAGCCAATAATGGATACACATCCAGCGTATGCAGAAATCTCTGCTGATAAAAAAAAAGATTCTTTTAGCGAATAATCTAAGCTCTGAAAGTATCTGGAAAAAACTCGAAACCCTTGATCCTCTTTTAAAACATAATATTCAATTCAACAACTTCGAAGCTGAATACTTATTAACTAAGAACTCTTCAACTTATACAAAATTTCTTATTAGTCTACGTTATGGCAAGAAAAATGATTTAGAAGAAATTTATTTTGATATTTTTGGAAATCCAAATCCGAAAGATCTACTTACTCTAAGTCATCTAATTAACATTCTGAATGATGATATAAAACAAGATCATCAAAAAACAATAAGCAATTTAGTAAAAACTATCAATAAAAGTCGTTATGATGAAAAT
This sequence comes from Acinetobacter sp. CY79, assembly GCF_059515845.1. NCBI lineage: Bacteria > Pseudomonadati > Pseudomonadota > Gammaproteobacteria > Moraxellales > Moraxellaceae > Acinetobacter > Acinetobacter sp. CY79. The sequence continues at coordinate 84,023 of NZ_JCAKMY010000009.1, read as the reverse complement.
AATCATAATTTTATCTCTAAAAAAATTAAAATTAATCAGCTCAATATTTATGCTTTTAAAACTGTTAATCAAAACATTTTTCGTTTTATTATTTACAAAACTAAATAATTTTAAAAAATTTATGAAAGTTAACAACTAATATATAATTCAAATGATCTTTTAATTAACACTCTTATGACTCAAAACCTCATCAACTCCCCTGTTAAACATTGGTGTGAATTCGAATTCATTTCCAAAACTGTCAAAAACCCGAATATTCATATCAAGGGCAATTACAGTTACTACTCTGCATATTGGGATCAGGGATTTGAGCGTTGTGTGGTTCGTTACTTACATGACAAGCAATCCACACCTGAAAAGCCAATTGATCAGCTGTATATTGGGAACTTTGTATGTTTTGGGGCTGAATGTGTGATTATGATGGGTGGCAATCAACTTCATCGTACCGATTGGATTTCAGCGTTTCCTTTTGACACACGTAGCTTTGTACCTGTGGGCGATACGATTATTGGTGATGGTTGTTGGATTGGCTCTCGCGCTATGATTATGCAAGGTGTCACACTTGGTGAAGGTGCTGTAGTTGCGACAGGTGCTGTGGTGACCAAAGATGTCCCACCTTATGCTGTGGTCGGTGGTGTACCGGCAAAAATTATTAAATATCGTTTTTCTGAAGAAGAAATAGAAAAACTGCTTTCGTTAAAATTATATGACTTAGATGAAAAGCAGTTTTTAAAAATGCGTGAGCAGTTGCAGACAGATGATGTTGATTCAATGGTTAAATATTTATCTATTTTAAATCACGGAATGGAATAATAGTCGTTGAATATTTTTTCGTTTTTTTCTGCGTTTCTGGTACATTTGACGGCCAATTATAATCTGTATAATTAAAAATCCATTGGTAATACTTTTGACCAATATCTTGAAATTTAATACTTAATAACGTTCCTGATTCATCATGGCAATGGATGACTATCTGATAATCTTTTTCTGAGAAACATGCGCGAATCATTTCTGAAGAATAAAAAAGTTGATCAGCTATCGCCAATTTATATTCTCCATTACTAGATAATTTAATGAAATCTGCATATTGCTCACTCCTACCTCCACCTGAATAACCAACAAACCAATCATCAATGATTGCAATTGAAAATTCAGTTTTGTTTAATGGATACAAAGCTGGATAGATTTTAATACTTGTTCTATGAAGTCCTTCCTCATCTCCTGTACTATCATGAGAATGCTTATAATCTTTAAATTTCCATTGATCTAATAACGTGAATTTATCGCTCAATTTATGTAATTTAAAAAGACTCGGGGCAGGATCAATTAGATAATAATATGGCTCAGTTGAGCCTTTGACACGATATAATTTAGTTTTATCACTAATGCACCTAATTCCTAATTGCTCACAAATTAAAATAACAGTCTGACCCCCTATATGACTTTCAATTAAGGGTTGAGCACGTATTTTAGCGTCTGCGTAAACGTTACTAATAGCTAAATTAAAGATTAGAAAAATATATATTTTTATTAAGATTTTCATCTTTTCTTTTTTTTAAAAATTTTGTTAATCCTATCTTATTACAGAACACCATATGAATAGACTACTCCTAGTTAAATCATCCATACTTATTGTAATTAAATACTTAAAAATTAATAACTCAATGATTTTAATAAAAAAACCTATGTAATTACTAGGTTTTATTCTGGATTAATACAGTATATGATCAAGTTGAAAGAACATTTTTCATTTCGCTTGAAATGAATTTCATAACGGTGATAAGGAGATTGACATGGCTTACCAAAACATACTTGTACCAGTAGACGGTTCAGAACTCGCGCTAAGCGTTATAAAACATGCGGCTGAACTAGCTAAAGCATTTAACAGCAAAGTGACCATCGTAGAAGTAATGACACTCGATCCTTATATCGCAGCAGAATATTTATCTGCGGGACAAACCAATGCCATGATTGAACGTGCACGTGAATTCATTCAATCAAACATTGAAGCGGCAAAAGCACAATTTGAAGCACAAGGCGTTACAGCTGAAACTAAACTGTTAGAAGGTGAAAGTATTTCACGTACGATTATCAAAGCTGTCGACGAACTTAATGTTGATCTGATTGTACTCAGCTCTCATGGTCGTAGTGGACTCAAAAAACTATTGATGGGTAGCGTAGCACAAAGTCTAATTACTGAATCCAAAGTACCTGTTTTTGTTGTAAAACAATAAGTTTATCAGAGTTAAATTAAAACACCTCATCCGATAGTGAATGGGGTGTTTTTACTTAGAAGCATTTAAATTCACTGTGAAAGTACAATAATTAGATGACCCAACCAAAATCTTTAAAATTTATTTTGCCATTTTTTATCACAACACCTTCACTTAACAATCGAGTCTGTTGTTCATTAAAGCCATGATCATCTAATCGGCTTAGGCTAATTCTTCCTTGAGCATTAATCACCCGATGCCATGGCACATCACTCGTATCATCCATTCGGCTCAGCACTTTCCCAACCAATCGTGCATGCCTTGGCAATCCAGCGAGTACTGCAACCTGTCCATAACTGGCAACCTTACCCAATGGAATATTCGAAACGACGTTCAAAATCATGATCGCAAGCTCATCGCTTGAGCTTTGAAGAGACTCAGCCATTGGAGTATCCGTTTTAGACATCAGTTCATTAGATTTAATGTACATAAATTGACCTAAATTTAATATTCAATAGGCATTAGGCAAATGCATTTTTAGAATTGCTATTTTACTCTGAAAATTAGAATAAAAATTTCAAAAATAGCATTTTGCAACCTCACCTAAAATCACCTAAAACGAGTAGAAAAATGAAAAGGACTTTTCAACATATTTTGCTGTCTTCATCGATCGCATTAGGCTCATTATCCATATTGACTGTTCCTACTACGACCTCTGCCGCACCTTCTATTAACATCCAAAGTGTTTTACAACAAGAACGAACTTGGGCTGGTATGCAAACCAAGCGCGTGAAAGTTGGTGATATCGAATGGGCATATAGCGAAGGTGGAGCAAAAGGTAAACCCGTGATTATGTTAGTTCACGGGCTTGCAGGGAGTCGTGACAATTGGAATCGTGTTGCGCGATATTTAACACCGCATTATCAAGTCATCATTCCTGATTTACCTGGTCAAGGTGATAGTAAAGCACCGAATGATTTTGATTATTCAATTCCCAATTTAACAGAAAAGTTGCGTCGTTTTGCCGAAGCGATTCAAGTTGAAAAAGATTTACATATTGCTGGTCACTCCATGGGAGGTGCTATTTCACTGCTTTATGCGGCTCAATATCCGATTGACACAAAATCACTTTTCTTAGTCAATTCAGCAGGTGTATTCAAATCAGCGAATACTCCTTATCTTAAAGATCCCAATTTGCTTCGTAATTTTGTTGTCGCTAAACCTGGTGATTTTGATCGTCTCTTTAAAATTGCAGCGCAACTTCCACCTTTTATTCCGAATGAACTTAAGGTCGAACAAGAAAAGTTGATGATCTCAAATGCTGTAAATACATCAAAATTAATTGAACAGCTTATTTTAATGTCTAAATCATTCACACCCGATACTTTTGCGATTGCAGCAAGATCGATAGATCAACCCACGCTCATCGTTTGGGGAGAAAAAGATCAAATTATCAATGTCGAAGCTGCGACTGAATTAAAAAGTTTACTCAAGAATGCTCAAGAACCGATTATCTTAAAAGGTGTTGGACACATGCCCCTGCTTGAACAAGAGCAGCCACTTGTGAAAGCGTATTTAAAATTTTTAAGTACTGTCAAATAATATCGTTGTTCACGAGATCAACTTTGGTCTCGTGAATTTAAATCTCTATAAAAGCTATTCCCTATTCCCTATTCCCTATTCCCTATTCCCTATTCCCTATTCCCTATTCCCTATTCCCTATTCCCTATTCCCTATTCCCTATTCCCTATTCCCTATTCCCTATTCCCTATTCCCTATTCCCTATTCCCTATTCCCTATTCCCTATTCCCTATTCAAAAATTATGATTGAAACTATTCTTTCATGCTCATCCATAATTTATTAATTTCTTCGGACGAAAAAAAGAGGATCCGAAGATCCTCTTTTTTAATTCACACTAGCAGACTATTAGTACAACAAGTGGTTGTTGTTCAATAGATCTTGAAGTGTTGTATCTGTATTTTTCAAGGTAATAAGATCTGCTTTCGAGAAGTTAGTACCTGAACCATCACGGTCGATGCTGACAACAGTATCGTTACCTACTTTGTTCACTGAAACGTATTTGTCGATATTTTGATCAGTTACGTCATCTTGTAACAATTTAGAGATATCGATCTTGTCATTGCTTTCAACTTTGAAATCAGTCCAAGTATCGTGACCATTACCACCAGTCTTCTCAGATGCATTCAATAGATTGAAGATAATCTTATCTGCACCTTCACCTAGCGCGACTGTGTCATTCGCAGCTGAAGAAACAAACGCTTTACCTAAATCGATTGTCAATGTTGCTGATTTCTCAACACCATTTGGAGCAACTAACTTGTATTCAAACTCAACATCTGCCGTTGTTATATTCGCAGCAGGCGTAAATACATAGCTACCATCTTGATTCAAGACTAATTTTCCAGCAGCAACACTGATTACATCACCCTTAGCAAGTTCGAAATTACCTGTGTTTGGATTCTTAACAAACAATTGGTCATCTTTACTTGCCAATTTATCAGCACCGAAACCAGTGTCATCAGTAATCACGTTACCAACTGCTTTATTCACGCCTTCAGTTACAAGTTTATCGCTTGAAACTGTCGCTTGAACATACGTGTAGATCATCGTTGAGTTCGAACCCCAATGGCTATAGTTAGCTTCTGAAGTTGTAAACACGACTTGCCATTGTTTAGACAACGCGCTATCTGCTTGGTACGACGTATTAAACAATGCAGTTCCTGCATATTTGTAACCGTTACCAATGACTGAACCAGATGCACCAGCGCCAGAAGCATTTACCCACTTACCAGAGCTATCTTTGTACTGAACTTGGTAACTGAACTTGTCACCAGTAATCGTCTGACTGCAAGCTAACGCAGACTTAATTGCAATCTTCGCAGTCGTACCTTCAGCCAATGTTTGAATCGCAAGTTTGCTTACGCCATCAACTTTCTTACCACTGTAATAAGCCGCAGAACAAGCAGAACCACATACTAGTGATTGAACACAGTCTTGAGCTTTCTCAACAACAGTTTGTGCAGAATTCACATCATCTGAAACAGATAAGTTAGTCGTTGCTGGTTTAGCTGGATCTGTAGGATCCCATGTTAAATCAATACCAGAATTCGTACCAATTTGAACAATTAAGTCAGCAGTCGTTGTCTTATCATTAGCATCGGTGATTGTGTATTCAAACACTTCTGTCTTACCAATGTTCGTCAAATCAGCGCTTGGCTTGTACACATAAGAACCATCAGCTTTGATAGTCAATGTGCCATGGTTACCATTAATAGTAACGCCAGCCTCGGTTACAGCTACACCATTAACATCAGTTAGCTTAGAAGTACCGTCAAGTACATCGTTTGCTAATACATTGCCACTTGCATCAGTGATGTCAGAAACTTCAACTTTAAAGTTAGAGTCTACTTCACGAATAACGATGTCAGTTTCAACATAACCAAACTTGGTGATCGCACTCCAGCTTTCCATATCGATACGATATTTTCCAGCTTCAAGGTCATTTACTTTGACTTTTGCTTTTTCACCGAAGAAGCCAAGGAAATCAAACAAACCTGAATCAGTATTTGAAGCAACTTTTTCCCAAGTTCCTGTGCTCGGATTGTACTTAGACAGTACCAAGTTAACTTGATCAAAGATCGCTTTCAATGAACCTGTTTTGATCTGTAATTCGATATCAGCATGTTTACCCTTGCCGATTTCGAAAGTAGTGCTACCACTATCACGACCAAGAACAAAGCCTAAAACACCAAACTTCCAGCTATAGCAAATTGCATTGTCAATGAAACGCTCAGTGACAGGGTGATCGTAGTCAATAAATGCTTGAGCTACATCATCAGCTGGGTTGTTGTGCGTTACATAAGGAGCAGTAACTAAAGTTGGACCTGAAGTACCACCAACGTCAGTCGCTGTTAATGTCACTTGTTGACCTTGGTCAATTGCTGGATTGAATTCAAACTTGAATGAACCAGTTGATTCATCAGCTTGAGTCGTCAGGATTTCACCATTCGGACCTTTATAAGTCACTGTAGAACCAGCTTGAGCAGTACCTTCAAGTACTGAACCATCTTCGTTGAACGCACCTGTAGGTGCATCTGGTGCAACAATATCAATAGTTACAGTATTTGAGTCACGCGATGAGTTACCCGCTTTATCTTTCGCTAAAGCTTGTACATCATATTTACCGTCAGCTAAATCAACATTAGTTGTGAAGCTCCAATGACCTGTAACAGGATCTACAGTTGCACTACCTCTGTCTACCAATGCGCCATTTTGAATAATAACGACATCTACAGTACCGCGTGGTTCAGAAGTTACACCAGTAATTGTCGGAGTCACATCATTTGTAGGTTCAGAATCGAAGATCTCTACAACTGGAAGGACTGTATCAATTTCAAATACTATCGAAACTGGTTGACTAGGGTTGCTGCTCAAGTCACGACCAACGGCTTCGATTTGATATACACCATCTTCCAGTGGATTCTGAACTGCATAAGACCAACGGTTACCATCAATGATAATAGCTGGACCACTTTCAATGAAGTTACCATCCGTATCACGAAGAATAACGACATCTACAGCTATCGCTCCATCCATCAACACACCCGTGAAGGTAGGCTGTTTATTTTTGACGAAGTACTGTGGTTCAGACGAAACTGCATTACCCACTAAATTCAATGCGTTGTTAAGTGCACTGCCAGATAATGAAGTCGCTTGGAAAGATACCACAACTGGCTCTTCCACAACTGGCTCTTCCACAACTGGTGCAGAGAATGCCATAGAAGCCATCATAGGTGCTGCAAATGTTTCAGTTGCATCTACAGATATTTCTGTAGCAATTTCTTCAATAACAGATGTACTTTCTTCCACAACTGGTGCAGAGAATGCCATGCGGGCCATCATTGGTGCAGCAAATGCTACTGTTTCATCAACAGGCTTCTCTGTAACAGTTTGTTCAACAACAGGCGTGTTTTCTTCCACAATCGGTGCAGAGAATGCCATACGAGCCATCATTGGAGCAGCCAACATTGCAGGTGCAATCGCAGGTTCTGCTACAGTCGCTGGCGCGCTGAAAGTATTCCACCAATCATCATCATCACCATTATCTGGTGGATCGATTGTGATCACAGGTGGTGTAATGTCAACCTCGAAGTTTTCAGATTTCGCTGTACCCACATTACCAGCTGCATCAGAAGGCACACCTGTAACAAGGTAGATATCTTCAGCCAATTTCACAGGTGGTACATAATTCCACTTGCCATCTTGCCCCACAGTGACTTGAATACCTTCCTCTTTATAACCGAACTTAGTACCAACAATCGTTAATGTTACTGTCGTACCTGGTTCACCAGTACCTGTAATCGGGTGCTGTTGATTATTCGTTGCATTATTTTGTGCATCACCAATTGGGTCAATCGTGATTTCTGGTGCTGTAGTATCAACAACTAAATCAACTGGACCTGTAGGCTGTTCATTACCAGCAGGGTCTTTCGCAGTTGCATCAACTGTATATTCGCCTTCTGGTAGCTCTTCTGTTGGTGTGTAAGTCCAAGAACCATCTGGATTAACAGTCGCAGTACCTTCAACAACTGGGTTTCCATCTTTATCTTTGATCACAACATCAACTGTTGAACCTGGCTCAGTCTTACCTGTTAACTCAGGAGTCGTATCGTTAGTTTCCACTGGTGGATCAATTGTGATCACTGGTGGCGTTGTATCGATCACTAACTCTTCTGCTGGAGCATCAGTTTCGTTACCTGCAGGATCTTTTGCAGTTGCTTCAATCGTGTATTCACCTTCTGGCAACTCTTCTGTTGGTGTGTAAGTCCAAGAACCATCTGGATTAACCGTCGCTGGACCTGTCGCTACTGGATTGCCATCTTTGTCTTTGATCACAACATCAACAGTCAAGCCTGGTTCTACCTGACCAGTCAACTCAGGAGTTGTATCGTTGGTTTCCACTGGTGGATCAATTGTGATCACTGGTGGAGTGGTATCAATCACTAACTCTTCTGCTGGAGCATCAGTTTCATTACCTGCAGGGTCTTTCGCAGTTGCTTCAACTGTGTATTCGCCTTCTGGTAATTCAGTCGTCGGAGTATAAGTCCAAGAACCGTCTGGATTAACCGTCGCTGGACCTGTCGCTACTGGATTGCCATCTTTGTCTTTAACAACAACATCGACAGTTGCACCTGGCTCAGTTTTACCTGTTAACTCAGGAGTCGTATCGTTAGTTTCCACTGGTGGATCAATTGTGATCACTGGTGGAGTGGTATCAATCACTAGCTCTTCTGGTGCAGCATCAGTTTCATTTCCTGCAGGATCTTTCGCAGTTGCTTCAACGGTGTACTCGCCTTCTGGTAATTCAGTCGTTGGTGTATAAGTCCAAGATCCATCTGGATTAACCGTTGCAGGACCTGTCGCTACTGGATTGCCATCTTTGTCTTTGATCACAACATCGACAGTCGAACCTGGCTCAGTTTTACCTGAAATTTCAGGAGTCGTGTCGTTGGTATCGTCAAGCGGATCAATTGAAACCACTGGGCCAGTTGTATCCACTTCGAAGCCTTCAGTTGCAGGTTCTGATGGGTTACCCTGATTGTCTTTCGCTACTGCTTCAACGGTGTACTCACCTTCTGGCAATGCTTCAGTTGGTGTGTATGACCAAGAACCATCTGGATTAACAGTTGCCGGACCTGTCGCTACTGGATTGCCATCTTTGTCTTTGATCACAACATCAACAGTCGAACCTGGCTCAGTTGTACCTGAGATTTCAGGAGTCGTGTCGTTGGTTTCATCAATCGGATCGATCGAGATTGCTGGACCACTAAAGTCTACAACGAAGTCTTCTTTAGCATCAGCTGTATTTCCAGCCTTGTCTGTCGCAACTGCAACAACATCTTGCTGACCTTCTGCTAGATCTTCAGATGGTGTGTAAGTCCAAGTACCATCTGGATTTACTGTCGCAGGACCAGTAACTACTTTACCATTTTCATCAGTAATGGTGATTTGTACTGTTGAACCTGGTTCAGTCGTACCCGTGATTTCTGGCGTTGCATCGTTTGTAAGATCAATTGGATCAATCGTTACATTTGTTGGTGCAGTCGTATCAATCACTAGATCAACTGGAGCATCAACAGTTGCTTCATTACCTGCAGGATCTTTCGCAGTTGCTTCAACTGTGTATTCGCCTTCTGGTAATTCAGTCGTCGGAGTATAAGTCCAAGAACCGTCTGGATTAACCGTCGCTGGACCTTGTGCTACAGGGTTACCATCTTTGTCTTTAACAACAACATCAACAGTCGAACCTGGCTCAGTTGTACCTGTTAACTCAGGAGTCGTATCGTTAGTTTCCACTGGCGGATCAATTGTGATCACTGGTGGAGTGGTATCAATCACCAATTCTTCTGGAGCAGCATCAGTTTCGTTACCTGCAGGATCTTTCGCAGTTGCTTCAACGGTGTACTCGCCTTCTGGTAATTCAGTCGTCGGAGTATAAGTCCAAGACCCATCTGGATTAACCGTCGCTGGACCTGTCGCTACTGGATTGCCATCTTTGTCTTTGATCACAACATCGACAGTCGAACCTGGCTCAGTTTTACCTGAAATTTCAGGAGTCGTGTCGTTGGTATCGTCAAGCGGATCAATTGATACCACTGGGCCAGTCGTATCCACTTCGAAGCCTTCAGTTGCAGGTTCTGATGGGTTACCCTGATTGTCTTTCGCTACTGCTTCAACGGTGTACTCACCTTCTGGCAATGCTTCAGTTGGCGTGTATGACCAAGAACCATCTGGATTAACAGTTGCCGGACCTGTCGCTACTGGATTGCCATCTTTGTCTTTGATCACAACATCGACAGTCGAACCTGGCTCAGTTGTACCTGAAATTTCAGGAGTCGTGTCGTTGGTTTCATCAATCGGATCGATTGAAACATCAGGACCACTAAAGTCTACAACGAAGTCTTCTTTAGCATCAGCTGTATTTCCAGCCTTGTCTGTCGCAACTGCAACAACATCTTGCTGACCTTCTGCTAGATCTTCAGATGGTGTGTAAGTCCAAGTGCCATCTGGATTTACTGTCGCAGGACCAGTAACTACTTTACCATTTTCATCAATAATGGTGATTTGTACTGTTGAACCTGGTTCAGTCGTACCCGTGATTTCTGGCGTTGCATCGTTTGTAAGATCAATTGGATCAATCGTTACATTTGTTGGTGCAGTCGTATCAATCACTAGATCAACTGGAGCATCAACAGCTGCTTCATTACCTGCAGGGTCTTTCGCAGTTGCTTCAACTGTGTATTCGCCTTCTGGCAATTCAGTCGTCGGAGTATAAGTCCAAGAACCGTCTGGATTAACCGTCGCTGGACCTTGTGCTACAGGATTGCCATCTTTGTCTTTGATGACTACATCTACTGTCGCACCTGGCTCAGTTGTACCTTTAATTTCAGGCGTAGTGTCATTGGTTGGATCAATTTCATCTATCGTAATAACAGGAGGAGTTGTATCGATTACCAACTGTTCAGGTTCTGCATCAGTATCATTTCCAGCAGGATCTTTCGCAGTTGCTTCAACTGTGTATTCGCCTTCTGGTAATTCAGTTGTTGGAGTATAAGTCCAAGATCCATCTGGATTAACCGTCGCAGGACCTGTCGCTACTGGATTGCCATCTTTGTCTTTGATCACTACATCAACTGTCGCATCCGGTTCAGTTTTACCAGTCACTGTCGGAGTTGTATCGTTGGTTACTTCTACTGGATCAATTGATACTACTGGACAAGTCGTATCCACTTCGAAGCCTTCAGTTGCAGGATCTGATGGATTACCAAGTTTGTCTTTCGCTACTGCTTCAACAGTGTACTCACCTTCTGGCAATGCTTCAGTTGGAATGAACGACCAAGAACCATCTGGATTAACTGTCGCAGGACCTTGTGCTACAGGATTGCCATTAGCATCTTTTACAATAACATCAACAGTCGAATCTGGTTCTGTTGTACCTGTGATTTCTGGCGTTGTGTCATTTGTAGAATCAATCGGATCGATTGTGATATCCGGACCACCCAAGTCAACTTCGAAGTCTTCAACCGCCTGAGCAGTGTTACCCGCCTTGTCTGTCGCAACAGCAACAACATCTTGCTGACCTTCTGCTAGATCTTCAGATGGTGTGTAAGTCCAAGTACCATCTGGATTTACTGTCGCAGGACCAGTAACTACTTTACCATTTTCATCAGTAATGGTGACTTGTACAGAAGAACCAACTTCTGTTGTACCTGTGATTTCTGGTGTTGTGTCGTTTGTATCTTCAATTGGATTGATAGATACATTTGTTGGAGGAGTAACATCAACGCGGAACTCTTCTGAATCTGGAGCACCTTTGTTACCCAATTTATCAGTCGCTACACCAGTTACTGTGTAGTCGCCTTCTGGAGCTTCAAAGAATGGTACATATTTGAAGTTACCTTCAGCATCGGCATATACAGTTGCTGTTAATACTGAACCTGTTGGGACATGAGTAATAACTAAGTCAACTTTTGCACCAGCTTCAGTTTTACCTGTAAATTCTGGTGTTTTGTCATTGATTTCATCAGTTAAAGAAACTGGATAAACATCAATGTCTGGACCAATCGTATCAACGATAAAGTCTTCAATTGCTTGTGCTTTGTTACCCGCTTTGTCAGTCGCAACTGCAACCACATTTTGCTTACCATCAGTAAGAACATCAGAAGTAAACGTCCACGACCCATCTGCATTTACAGTCGCTGGGCCTGAAACTTCTTTACCATTTTCGTCAGTTAGAGTCACAACAACAGTTGTACCTGGCTCTGTTTTACCCGTAATGGTTGGTGTATTGTCATTTGTATCATTTACAGGATCAATTGAAACACCAATTGGCGACGTTGTATCTACATCAAACTCTTCAGTAGCTGGTTCGCCTGTATTACCAAGAGAATCTTTACCTACAGCCTCAACTGTATAATCACCTTCTGGTAATTCAGTCGTCGGAGTATAGGTCCAAGTACCATCTGGATTAACCGTCGCTGGACCTTGTGCTACAGGGTTGCCGTCTTTGTCTTTGATCACAACATCAACTGTCGAACCTGGCTCAGTTGTACCTGAAATTTCTGGAGTCGTGTCGTTTGTAGAGTCTATCGGATCAATTGTCACAACCGGACCATCAACATCTACTGTGAAGTCATCATTTGCAGAACCAGTATTTCCAGCAGGATCTTTCGCAGTTGCTTCAACTGTGTATTCGCCTTCAGGTAAATCAGTCGTTGGCGTGTAAGTCCAAGTACCATCTGGATTAACCGTCGCTGGACCTTGTGCTACTGGATTGCCATTTACATCCTTAACGATTACGTCAACAGTTGTACCTTGTTCAGTGGTACCTGTGATGTCTGGAGTAGCATCATTGGTTACGTCAATTGGATCAATAGTCACAACAGGAACAGTAGTATCGATCACTAGGTCAACTGGAGCATCAACAGTTGCTTCATTACCTGCAGGGTCTTTCGCAGTTGCTTCAACTGTGTACTCGCCTTCTGGTAATTCAGTTGTTGGAGTATAAGTCCAAGAACCGTCTGGATTAACCGTCGCTGGACCTTGTGCTACAGGGTTACCATCTTTGTCTTTAACAACAACATCAACTGTCGCACCTGGCTCAGTTGTACCTGTTAATTCAGGCGTCGTGTCATTGGTCTCTTCAATTGGGTTGATTGATACCACTGGTGGAACTGTATCTACAACAAAGTCTTCATTCGCATCAGCAGTGTTACCCGCCTTATCAGTTGAAACCGCAACAACTTTCTGCTCACCTTCAGCCAAAGGCTCAGATGGTGTGAAGGTCCAAGTACCGTCTGGATTTACTGTCGCAGGACCTTTAACTTCTTTACCATTTTCATCAGTAATGGTGACTTGTACTGTTGAACCTGGTTCAGTCGTACCTGTGATTTCTGGCGTTGAATCATTGGTAAGATCAATTGGATCAATCGTTACATTCGTTGGTGCAGTCGTATCAATCACTAGATCAACTGGAGCATCAACAGTTGCTTCATTACCTGCAGGGTCTTTCGCAGTTGCTTCAACTGTGTATTCGCCTTCTGGTAATTCAGTTGTTGGAGTATAAGTCCAAGTACCATCTGGATTAACCGTCGCTGGACCTTGTGCTACAGGGTTACCATCTTTGTCTTTGATCACAACATCAACTGTCGCACCTGGCTCAGTTGTACCTGTTAATTCAGGCGTCGTGTCATTGGTCTCTTCAACTGGGTTGATTGATACCACTGGTGGAACTGTATCTACAACAAAGTCTTCATTCGCATCAGCAGTGTTACCCGCCTTATCAGTTGAAACCGCAACAACTTTCTGCTCACCTTCAGCCAAAGGCTCAAATGGTGTGAAGGTCCAAGTACCGTCTGGATTTACTGTCGCAGGACCTTTAACTTCTTTACCATTTACATCAGTTACAGTAACAACAACTGTTGTACCTGGTTCAGTTGTACCTATGATGTCTGGTGTTGAATCATTGGTAAGGTCGATTGGATCAATCGTTACACTTGTAGCAGAAGTATCAATTACGAGATCAACTGGAGCATCAACAGTTGCTTCATTACCTGCAGGATCTTTCGCAGTTGCTTCAACTGTGTACTCGCCTTCTGGTAATTCAGTTGTCGGAGTATAAGTCCAAGTACCATCTGGATTAACCGTCGCTGGACCTTGTGCTATAGGGTTACCATCTTTGTCTTTAACAACAACATCAACTGTCGCACCGGGCTCAGTTGTACCTGTTAATTCAGGCGTCGTGTCATTGGTCTCTTCAACTGGGTTGATTGATACCACTGGTGGAACTGTATCTACAACAAAGTCTTCATTCGCATCAGCAGTGTTACCCGCCTTGTCAGTTGAAACCGCAACAACTTTCTGCTCACCTTCAGCCAAAGGCTCAGATGGTGTGAAGGTCCAAGTACCGTCTGGATTTACTGTCGCAGGACCTTTAACTTCTTTACCATTTACATCAGTTACAGTCACAACAACTGTTGTACCTGGTTCAGTGGTACCTGTGATGTCTGGTGTTGAATCATTGGTAAGGTCGATTGGATCAATCGTTACACTTGTAGCAGAAGTATCAATTACTAGATCAACTGGAGCATCAACAGTTGCTTCATTACCTGCAGGATCTTTCGCAGTTGCTTCAACTGTGTACTCGCCTTCTGGTAATTCAGTTGTCGGAGTATAAGTCCAAGTACCATCTGGATTAACCGTCGCTGGACCTTGTGCTACAGGGTTACCATCTTTGTCTTTAACAACAACATCAACTGTCGCACCGGGCTCAGTTGTACCTGTTAATTCAGGCGTCGTGTCATTTGTTGGCGCACGATCATCAATCGCAACTGGTGGAGGTGTTGTATCAACAATTACACCAGCAACATCTGGAACAGGAGTAACGTTACCTGCCAAATCACGCGCAACCGCTTCTACAGTATACTTACCATCTACTAGATCAGTCGGAGTATAAGACCAAGTACCATCTGCATTTGGAGTAATCACTGCAGATTGAACAACTTGACCTGCCTCATCTTTAACAGTTACACGAACCATTTGAACATCAGGTTCTGTGGTTCCGTTAAATGTCGGAGTCGGATCATTGGTTAAACCATAATCCACTACTTCTACAAGAGGAGCAACAGTATCAACGATAACCTGAATAGAATCTGTATTAAAATTACCTGCTTTATCATAACCACGGGCAATTAAAGTATATTCACCGTCTGCAAGTTTAACACCTGTGTTATACGACCATTTATTAGTTGTTAAGTCATAAGTCGTTGCAGGTCCTTTAGAAACCACATTTCCATCTTTATCCAAGATTTCCAGTTCGGCTCTTACAACATCATTTTTTGTATTTCCAGTAAATATGTATTCTGGATTTTTTATATGGAAAGCCACGCTCGTCTCCGCTTTTAAGAGCTTTTCCGATGCAGCTACGGACTGCAAAGAGAAAGCTGCAAATTTTGCAGCGACTGCTGATTGCTGGGTAACAACCCATTCATCATCATCATCACTGCCGTTATCAGGTGGATCAATAGTAATTTCAGGAGGTGTTGTATCGATTTCTAATCCACCAATCCCTTCTTCTTTTTTCTCATTACCAGCAGGGTCTTTCGCAGTTGCATCAACTGTATATTCACCTTCTGGTAGCTCTTCTGTTGGTGTGTAAGTCCAAGAACCATCTGGATTCACAGTCGCAGTACCTTCAACAACTGGGTTTCCATCTTTATCTTTGATCACAACATCAACTGTTGAACCTGGTTCAGTTTTACCTGTAATTTCTGGTGTTAAGTCATTAGTTGTAATAGGAGGATCGATCGAGATTTCAGGAGGTGTTGTATCAATCACTAACTCTTCTGCTGGAGCATCAGTTTCATTACCTGCAGGGTCTTTCGCAGTTGCTTCAACTGTGTATTCGCCTTCTGGTAATTCAGTCGTCGGAGTATAAGTCCAAGAACCGTCTGGATTAACCGTCGCTGGACCTTGTGCTACAGGGTTGCCATCTTTGTCTTTAACAACAACATCAACAGTCGAACCTGGCTCAGTTTTACCTGTTAACTCAGGAGTCGTATCGTTAGTTTCCACTGGTGGATCAATTTCGATGATTGGTGGAGTGGTATCAATCACCAATTCTTCTGGAGCAGCATCAGTTTCGTTACCTGCAGGATCTTTCGCAGTTGCTTCAACGGTGTACTCGCCTTCTGGTAATTCAGTCGTCGGAGTATAAGTCCAAGACCCATCTGGATTAACCGTCGCTGGACCTGTCGCTACTGGATTGCCATCTTTGTCTTTGATCACAACATCGACAGTCGAACCTGGCTCAGTTGTACCTGAAATTTCAGGAGTCGTGTCGTTGGTATCGTCAAGCGGATCAATTGAAACCACTGGACCAGTCGTATCCACTTCGAAGTTTTCAGCTGCAGGTGCAGAAGGATTACCTTTGTCATCTTTGGCTACTGCTTCAACGGTGTACTCACCTTCTGGCAATGCTTCAGTTGGTGTGTATGACCAAGAACCATCTGGATTAACAGTTGCCGGACCTGTCGCTACAGGGTTGCCGTCTTTGTCTTTGATCACAACATCAACAGTCGAACCTGGCTCAGTTGTACCTGAGATTTCAGGAGTCGTGTCGTTGGTTTCATCAATTGGATCGATTGAAACATCAGGACCACTAAAGTCTACAACAAAGTCTTCTGTTGCTTGTGCAGTGTTGCCTGCTTTATCAGTTGCAACTGCAACAACATCTTGCTGACCTTCTGCTAGATCTTCAGATGGTGTGTAAGTCCAAGTGCCATCTGGATTTACTGTCGCAGGACCAGTAACTACTTTACCGTTAGCATCAGTAATGGTGACTTGTACTGTTGAACCTGGTTCAGTCGTACCTGTGATTTCTGGTGTTGCATCGTTTGTAAGATCAATTGGATCAATCGTTACATTTGTTGGTGCAGTCGTATCAATCACTAGATCAACTGGAGCATCAACAGCTGCTTCATTACCTGCAGGGTCTTTCGCAGTTGCTTCAACTGTGTATTCGCCTTCTGGCAATTCAGTCGTCGGAGTATAAGTCCAAGAACCGTCTGGATTAACCGTCGCTGGACCTTGTGCTACAGGATTGCCATCTTTGTCTTTGATCACAACATCAACAGTCGCACCTGGCTCAGTTGTACCTGTGATTTCTGGAGTCGTGTCTTTTGTTGGTGGAAGATCATCAATTGCAACAACTGGAGGAACCGTATCTACTGTAAAATCTTCAGTATCTTCCGCAGTTTTACCAGTATTACTTGTTGCTTTAGCGACAACTTTTTGCTCACCTTCAGCTAATGGCTCAGATGGCATGAATGTCCACGTACCATCTGCATTTACAGTCGCAGGACCTGAAACCACTTTACCATTTATATCAGTCACAGTAACAAAAACTGTTGTGCCTGGAGTAGTTTTACCTGTAATTTCAGGAGTTGAATCATTCGTTAGCTCGATTGGATTAATCGCAACTACAGGATCAACAGGATCAACAGGATCAACAGGATCAACAGGATCAACAGGATCAACAGGATCAACAGGATCAACAGGATCAACTACAAGCACAGCTGGCTCATCAGTAGTAGCCTGATTTCCTGCCTTATCAGTTGCAGTTGCTTCAACTGTGTATTCACCTTCCGGTAATACTGTTGACGGAGTGAATGACCAAGTACCATCTTCTGGATTAACAATCGCTGGACCTTGTGCCACAGGCTTGCCGTCTTTATCTTTGATCACAACATCTACAGTTGCACCTGGTTCTGTTGTACCTGTGATTTCTGGAGTCGTGTCTTTTGTAGGAGCAATTGAATCAATAGAAACTTCAGGTGCTTTAGTGTCTACAGTAAAATCACTTATAGGCGACTTATCACTTTCAAGATCATCAACAGTTTGAGTTGCTGTTAAATTATGCGGGCCATCGCTCAATGGCGTTGTAAGCTCCAACTCCCATGTACCATCTTCTTTGGCAAAAGTTTCACCAATAAGTTGATCGCCATCATATACTTTAACGATCGCCCCAGGTTGTGCACCTGCCCCACTAAGAGTAGGGAGCGAATCGTTCGTAGATTGACCATTCTCAACCAACCCAGTTTGAGGAGCGACGTCATCGAAAACTTTCGGCGCATCTAACAATGCAGATGGTTTTGTAACAGGAGGAATAACAGGCTCAGAACCTCCTCCATCACCGCCACCGCCAGCTGCTGCCGCAATACCTGCTACACCAGCACCGACTAACCAAGGTAAAATTCCACCTACGAAGTTATCTGAATAAAGCAATGGCTCAATTTCTTCAATCGGATAATATAAGATTGTTTCAGCAATCGAGGCATCTGCATTGGTAAATTTAACCCAATAAAGCTGACCACTTTCATCTTGAAAAACTAAACTGTTATCTGCAAATTCTGCATTGAAATAATTTTCAATAACAATTACTTCACCGTTTCTTAAAGTTATTAATGCATTATTATTTTCACGAGTGATTGAAGCCACGTCATCTTTAGAAACTTGAACAACAACTACAGAGTTTTCGTTAAGTCCTACTTTACTAGAGTTTACATTCTCTAATACCTGATGACTCTCTTTAGATATGACTGAGATGTTCGGCATAGTACATTTCTCTCTTATACATTTTATTTTTATCAATCTTTCTAAATTTAAAAACATAAAAAGATAGACGCTATTATCTATATTTGAGATTTATATCACACTTTCTGTTTTTTTTGTGCAAACAACCCGATGGTCGAGGAACTTTTTTGTAACGTGCACTGCATTTCCGACATATGTTTATTTATTTCAGCTATTTAAAAACCACTAAAGATAAAATTTATAGATATATTTTTTGTATTAAAATCAGTAAATCAAGCATTTACGTTTATTTTTTAGGCTATTTTCTAAGCATAAACAGATAGCATCTTGTGTTTTAAGATAATTAATGGTAGGCGTTTCAATTTCTCAAAGAATAAGCATGTTACTAGATTTGTCATTATGTAGTTATTTTAAATAAAGAGAACTGTCGCTAAATAAAGAGAACTGTCACTTATTCTTGTTTTTAGTCATTTTTTAAGCAAATAATAGATATAAATTGATGTATAGATGCAACCTTACAACTTAGGTGATTACAGACTTCACGATTATTGAAAATTAAAGCAGTAATAAAATGCTATTTTGTTGATTAAATAAAAAGTCGGAAATAGATATTTGCATTTCCGACTTCTCACCTCTTTCAATACTGACTCAGAGCCATTTAGAAATTGTCAGGATTTTCCAAGCGTTTAACTTCCTGCACTCTATTCGGATGATGAACGGCTGTCACGCCATCATCACTCCTCGTATCTGAAACTGCTTCTGGGTTATAAATGGTAATAATTTCATTCCCTTTTACATCTTCACCAACGATGTACATCACACCACTTCTATTCATTTTATGACACAATCTTTGATACCAACCCTTAAAACCAGTTTGCTCTTCATTTGGATTGTAATAAAAAGCATTCATCACGGGCGGCAAACCTAGTCCACAAACCACACCCGAAAGTAAAACAGCGATGAAGGTATACCCAATCAAAATACTGCTGTACTCAGATAATTGTGGAAGATTAGCAACAGCTAACACGAGCGCTAAAGAAATTCCTCCTCGTACACCACCCCATGAAATAATGGCTAAACTTCCGTTATAGCTTTTTTTGCGGAATGATGGAAAAAAGGCAAACGCCAGATAATTCGCTGCGAAACGAGAAATATGTAAAAGAATAAATGCAACCACCCCACCAAAAATAAGACTCGCACTTAAATCCAAGATAAATAATTCGAGTCCAATGAGGGTAAACAGGAATGAGTTAATGATTCCTTCAACCGTATGCCAAAAATGATTGACTTCACTGATTTCTTTTTCCTTTAAAATTTCATTCCATTTATTACCAACGATCAAACCACCAATAACACAGGCAATCGGTGCAGAAGCATGCGCAAATAAAGCCACCAAATAGGAACCACATGCCAATAAAGCCGTGGTTAATATCAGTGACTCCATTTCATGCTTACCACGTAAAATTCTCAGAATCAGCCAACCAAAAGCTAAACCAATAATGACAGCAACAATAATTTCATAAAATAAAGTTTGTAATGTGGCAAAAAAACTAAATTGCTCACCTTTAAGTACGTTTAATAGCGTCATAAATACAGCGATACACATCGCATCGTTAAATAATGATTCGCCTTCAAGCTTTACCATCAAGTGATGTGGTGCTCGAACTGAACTAAGTACGCCTTTAATCCCAATTGGATCGGTTGCACCTAAAGCCGAGCCCAATAACAATAAAATTAAAATTGGGACAGGGCTACCCATCAAGTACTGGAAACCAAATATCAGACCACCAAACAATAATGCGCAAAGTACCAGTGCCAAGGTCGCTAAAATACTAATCGGTTTCCAATGTGAGCGTAAATCTGATACCTTAAATTTCAATGCAGAGGATGTCAGAATGAAACAAATTACGCCATTGATTAAGAAATCATAAAAATCAATATTTCTAACTGCGTCTTCAATATTGTGTAGATTAATGGTAATGAATTGATTATTGCCTAGTAGATTTGCCCCCCATTGCAATATGAAAACAAAAATTGCAGAAACAATGGGAACACCGATCGCTTGTGGAAAGCCTAGAATTCGCTTATTAAATATTGTTGTTGCGATTGAAAGTGCAAATACAACCGTAAAAACTTGAAGAATAAAAAAATTACCCATAATTTGCCTAATACTTCTTATTTATGATTTCAATAACATGGATTATTTTAAACTGATTTTTAAAAAAAAGTTTGTTAACTACATAAGCAACTACAACAAAAAACCTAGCCTGACGATCATCTAATCAAACTAGGTTTCATGAGGAGACGTTCAAAGTATACTTTTAACATTCGAGATAAACAGCTCATGCATCTCTTATTGGATCTGGATGATTACAAATTATACCGATGTTTTAAATGTATCGCATTGATTGATATCGCCTGACTGCATCCCCTTATCAAACCACTGCATACGTTGTGCACTTGTTCCATGAGTAAAACTATCTGGAACAACTTGTCCACGCGCACGTTTTTGCAAATAATCATCCCCGATCTTATGCGCTGCGTCCATCGCTTCTTCGATATCACCATTTTCCAAAAATTGAGTGCGCTGATGTGTATCTTTTGCCCAGACGCCCGCCAAACAATCTGCCTGTAGTTCTAATCGAACTGAAAGTTGATTCCCTTGAGCTTCACTCGCGGTTTGACGTGCTTGTTGGACTTGCCCAGAAATCCCTAAAAGATTTTGGATATGATGACCGACTTCATGAGCAATCACATACGCTTGAGCAAAATCACCCGCAGCATTTTTTGTCGATAATTCAGATTGATTTTGCTCACCCGAAATCCCCATTTGTTGATGCATATCTTTAAAGAAAGCAGTATCAATATAAATCTTTTGATCAGCTGGACAATAAAAAGGCCCCATTGCAGACTGTGCTGCTCCGCAACCTGAGTTTACCGTACCACTAAACATGACCAGTTTCGGTGATGAATATTGCATGCCCTGCTGTTTAAATACCTGAGACCACGTGTCTTCTGTGTCGGCCAAAACAGTTCCAACAAATGCCGCCGTCTCTTGTTGCTCGGGTGTTGGATTTTCCAAACCAGTTGCTTGTTGTTGCTGTCCAGAAGTAACTTGCTTGGTCGCTTGGTACGCCATTTGAGGATCTACCCCAAAGAACTTCCAAGCCACAAAAGCCACAATTAAACCAAGAATACTGATCCCGCCAGCTTTAGCCCCACCACCACGACGATCTTCTAAATTACTACTGACTCGACGACCTTTCCAACGCATGGCCTTATCCTTATTCTAAATTATGCTTTATTTTAAAGCTTATCTTTACGCAGTATTCAAATTAAACGGATTTTGATTTCTTAAACACTTTAGAAATCATACTCACCACGAGAACCACCAGCAGACCAGCGACAAATCCAATCACAAAGTTAATCAAAGTCGGCGTGAGTGCACCAATAAAATGCCCTACAGCTGGAATATGATCAATATATTCTACTGAGTCTTCAGTAAAGTGGTGAAAGACTGGGATCGTGTGTGTAATGATGCCACCACCGACCAAGAACATCGCCAAAGTACCCACGATAGTCAATGTTTTCATCAACTTTGGTGCAAATGCCAGTAATCCACGCCCAATGGTTTGTTTAAATGATGATGCTTGTTGATTTAAATATAAACCTAGATCGTCAATTTTAACAATCATTGCGACAAGACCATACACACCAATCGTCATTGCGATTGCGATGACTGTCAGCACAGCCACTTTAACGCCAAATGTTGCAGTAGCCACAGTACCTAATGAAATGACAATAATTTCAGCAGATAAAATAAAATCCGTTGTCACCGCCCCCTTAATTTTTTGCTTTTCGAGTGTTACCAAATCACCTTCAAGTGCCTTGAGTTCTTGTTCAGCGACTTCAGCCGTTTTTGCTTTTTTATGCTGAAGTGTGTGAATAACCTTTTCCACACCTTCATAGCATAAAAATAAACCACCGATCATCAATAGTGGATTGATTAACCAAGGGGCAACCACACTGATCAGCAAAGCAAGTGGAACAAGAATCAATTTATTAACAAATGAACCTTTGGCAACAGCCCAAACCACGGGTAATTCACGATCTGCTTTTACACCGCTGACCTGTTGTGCGTTTAGGGCTAAGTCATCACCCAACACCCCTGCCGTCTTTTTGGCAGCCATTTTGCTCATCACAGCAACATCATCAAGGATCGTTGCAATATCATCTAATAGTAAAAGTAAGCTACTGGCCATTTTTATTATCCTAAGTTTTTATCTATTTTAATGCTTTATGGAAAAATAATTGTATATATTTAATAAATAAATAGCAGTTATTTTTGAGTAAGCTTTTTTCGCTCTGGCTATTATTCTTGCTGACAATAAAAAATAAATTACCGTACAATACCTAGCATTCTTAATATCAAAGTAGCGCTGACTACTGTTTTCAGGATTTATAATGAGCAATCAAGATCATCGCCCAGTGATTTTAACTGGCGATCGTCCTACAGGACAACTTCACTTAGGTCATTTCGTTGGTTCTTTACGCTCACGTGTAGGATTACAAGATTCTCATCACCAACATTTATTATTGGCAGATGCTCAAGCCTTTACTGACAATGCGGATAATTTTGAAAAAGTACGTCGTAACATTATTGAAGTTGCAACAGACTATTTAGCTGTTGGTATTGATCCACTTAAAACAACGATTTGTGTGCAATCAAGTTTACCTGCACTCAATGAATTGACCATGCTTTACTTGAACTTCGTGACGGTTTCTCGTCTAGAGCGCAACCCAACGATCAAGTCCGAAATTCAAATGCGTGGTTTTGAACGTGATATTCCAGCTGGCTTCCTTTGCTACCCTGTTGCACAAGCGGCAGACATCACAGCATTTAAAGCCTCTATCGTTCCTGTGGGTGAAGATCAAATTCCAATGATCGAACAAACCAACGAAATCGTTCGTCGTTTGAATCGTCAAATTGGTCATGACTTACTTCCAGAATGTAAAGCATTGCTTTCAAATGTTGGTCGTTTACCAGGTTTTGATGGTAAAGCCAAAATGTCTAAATCTTTAGGCAATACGATTGTTTTAGATGCTTCTGATAAAGACATCAAGAAAGCCGTTAATGCAATGTATACCGATCCAAATCATTTACGCGTTGAAGATCCAGGCCAAGTTGAAGGCAACGTTGTTTTCACTTATCTTGATGCATTTGATCCAAATGTTGAAGAAGTCGCTGAAATGAAAGAACACTATAAACGTGGTGGACTAGGCGATGGTACAGTGAAGAAGCGTCTTGAAGGGGTTCTAAAAGAGTTAATCACGCCAATTCGTGAACGTCGCATGGAGCTTGCCAAAGATCCAGATTACATCATGGATATTTTGAAAACTGGCACTGACAAATGCAAAGACATTACTCAACAGACACTGGATGAAGTTAAATCAGGTTTGGGTGTGTTCCACTTTTAAACTGATCGTCATACATTGATATCGAAGCTTTAACTGAAACCTCTCTAAATGAGAGGTTTTTTTATTGTTATCTTTAATTCTGGATAACGACTTAATTAACTTTTACTAACATAACTTTACGTGAATACATAACATATCAAGTTTGTTATTGAGTAATATTTACTAAAGTTTTGCAACATTCCCCAATGTTCTTAACTTTTCTCCTTAACCGAAGCTGTGAAAGCAGATTCGTTGTTATACGTAATGAATACCCCAATCATTACGTATTTTTTTTGTCTAGAAATTCACATTCTGACTGAATAGATTAAGAATAATTATTATTTGCCAAATTAATGTCTAAACTATACACTTTAGCTCAGTACTGAGTGACGTTTTAAACTATTCAAAATAGATTGGAATTCAGTCATCTATATCAATAAATTCAACATCTAATTTTTAATGATAAATATAAAGCTGAGACCAACAAATGTGGGAAATCTTCATCCACCCTTCCAATATATTTTTTAGCGTTAGTTTATGCTTAATGCTTTTCTTGGGTTTGGTCGAAGCGCTATTACTCATTGCTGGTGCAACTACTCAAGGTTTTTTGGATCAATTTATTCCTGATCAATTGTTTGAAGCACAACATCCTGATTTAAATTTAGACTCCAATCCAAATATTTTTATTCAATTACTTGATTGGCTTTATATTGGGCGTATTCCTGTATTGGTGTGGTTAATCATCTTTCTAACTACTTTTGGATTGTTTGGACTGGTTACTCAAGGTCTATTTTTTCAATGGACCGCTAGTTATTTCCCGCTTTGGATTATTGCTCCTGCCAGTTTAATTTTGTGCATGCCAATCGTCCGTACGGTCTCTGCAATCATTGCTAAAGTGTTACCACAAGATGAAACGACTGCAATTCATAGCGAAGAACTGATTGGCTTAAGTGCAGAAATTATTTTGGGTGAAGCCCGACTAAATTATCCTGCTCAAGCTAAAGTAAAAGATCAGCATGGAATGACACACTATATTATGGTTGAGCCTGAAACTGACCTTATTTTCACACAAGGTCAAACCGTTCTTTTGACTCAAAAAACCAAGATCGGATTTCAAGCAATCCCTCATTAAATATTCAATTTATTAATATTCATATAAACAATAGAGACTTATAAAAATGTTTGACTCAAATTTTTTTCAAATACTGATCATCGCGGGGATCATCTTACTTGCGCTAATCATTATTGGTACGATTTTAGCGCGTCTATATAAACGCTCAAGTAAAGAAGTGTCTTTCGTCCGTACAGGTTTTGGCGGTGAAAAAGTTATTTTGGGGGGTGGTGCAATTGTATTGCCTGTCTTGCATGAAGTGATTCCTGTGAACATGAACACACTGCGTCTTGAAGTAAAACGTGCAGCTGACCAAGCGTTGATTACACGTGATCGTATGCGTGTAGATGTCATGGCTGAGTTCTACGTTCGTGTCAAACCAACGGCTGAAGCTATCGCGACAGCAGCTCAAACGCTGGGTCAAAAAACCATGTCTCCGCAAGAGCTTAAAGATTTGGTTGAAGGTAAATTTGTGGACTCACTTCGCGCTGTTGCAGCTGAAATGGCCATGGAAGAGTTACATGAAAAGCGGGTTGACTTCGTGCAAAAAGTACAGCAAGTCGTTTCTGAAGATCTTTCAAAAAATGGTTTAGAACTTGAAACGGTCTCTTTAACCGGTCTAGATCAAACCAGTTTTAAATTCTTTAACCCACAAAATGCTTTTGATGCGGAAGGTTTAACCAAGCTGACTGAAACGATTGAAGACCGTCGTAAAAAACGTAACGACATCGAACAAGATGCTGATCTTGCGATTAAGACCAAAAACTTACAAGCAGAACAAGCACGACTACAAATTCTTCGTGAAGAAGAATATGCAAAAATGCAACAAGAGCGAGAGATCTCAATTCGCCGAGCGGAACAACTTGCTGAAATCGCAACGCAAGAAGCAGTTAAAAAACGTGAAGCAGAAGAAGCACAAATTGCAGCTGAACGTGAAATTGATTTAAAACGGATTACTGCAGCACGTGATGTAGAAAATCAAAATATTCAGAAATCACAAATCATTGAACAAGCTCAAGTTGAACAAAAGAAAACCATTGAATTGGCTGAGCAAGATCGTGCAATTGCGATCGCAGAAAAATCTCGTGCAGAATCTGAAGCAAAAGCCCTAGCTGACCAAGCACGTGCACAAGCAGTTAAAGCAGAAGAAGAAGTGATCACTGTTCGTGAAACTCAACGTGCAGAACGTATCAAAGCTGTTGAACTGGTTGCAGCAAAACAGGCTGCTGAAACGGATGCAATTTCAATTACTGTTGCTGCAGAAGCATCGAAACAAGCTGCTGTAGATGATGCTGAAGCGGTTCGTACTGCAGCTGAAGCCGAAGCTGAAAAAGTTCGCTTAAAAGCGAAAGGTGAAGCGGATGCAAAAATCCTACTGGCTCAAGCTCAAGAGAAACAATACCAAGTGGATGCAGAAGGTACACGCGCAGTCAACGAAGCAAACAATATCTTGTCTTCTGAACAAGTCGAAATGCAAATTCGTTTAGCATTGTTGAAATACTTACCTGAAATTATTCGTGAAAGTGTTAAGCCAATGGAAAATATTGACGATATCAAAATTCTACAAGTGAATGGTATGGGTGGTTTGAGTGGTTCAACGGCATCGGTTGATGGGGGTGAGCAAGGTCAAGTTGCCTTGTCCGATCAAGTCGTAAATAGTGCTCTACGTTACCGTTCACAAGCACCATTGATTGATAGCTTAATGAATGAGTTAGGCATTCAAGGGGGCGACATTAATGGTCTGACACAAAGCCTGAAGCCGAAATCTAAAAATGATTGATCTTTAAAATATTTCGGTGAATGAATGTCTTATTGCGTTTCATTGAATATTTAAAATTACAAAAGCCTCAATTCAATTGGGGCTTTTTCATATCTAAGATAATCAAAGCAGGAATTAATATTTTTATAAGCTTAACTCTTCACCTAAAATTTAAAAATTAAGATGGATTTTATTTAAAATGACACGATTAGAGATTGGAAATTTGCTCGTTAAAAGTTAAATCCTCAAAATGAAATGTTTGAGATTGCTACTTATTAATTTATCCGACTTTGGCAATGCACGCTTTAAAATGAGCTTATTAAAATGGTTTTAGCCCTTTGCATACGCATCAGTAATGATCATTGTAAAAACGTTAAAAAGACTATTTCTTGATGGAAATAGGTTTTATTTTTATCATTGGTGCATGTTTAGCCGCTTTCGCTCAAGGTCTTACCGGTTTTGCCTTTGCATTAATCGCTATGTCATTTTGGGTTTGGGTACTCCCTCCTCAAATATCAGCTCCGCTCGTCGTATTTGCTTCACTATGGTGTCATATTATTTCACTTAGTAAAGAACAACCACTTATATTAAAACGATCTTTAGTTTACGTTTATATCGTTGCTGGACTAATCGGAGTACCTTTAGGTACTTTTCTACTCGATATTGTCAATGCAGACCTTTTCAAATTGATCTTAGGACTTTTTCTGATCGTATGGTGCCCCATCATGTATGTCGCACCACAGTTTAAATACTTACAACAACTGGATTCAAAATCAGATGCCTGCATTGGCTTTGTTGGTGGTGTACTTGGGGGATTAGGTGGCTTCTGTGGTGCTGTACCATCTGCATGGGTGATGCTCAAAAATCTGCCGAAGCAACATCAACGTTATATTTTAAGACATTTCAATTTTGCGATTCAGCTTTTCACTATTGCTGTGTATTTATGGCAAGGGACTATCTCAATTGAACTACTCAAATATTTTGGCATCTTAATTTTAATCATCAGCATTCCTGCCATTTTAGGTGCACAACTTTTTTATAAAATATCAGAGAAACAATTTAAACAAATTGTATTAAGCTTACTCTTTGCTTCAGGTTGTATTCTTTGCTTGAGTTCATTAAATAACTAAATATTTCAGCGCTTTGGAATCAAATCACGTAAATTGATTTTAATTTGACACTTAAGTGCTCAATATTTAAGCAATTGAATTGAAATTGACTTTATTTGTTTTTATGAGACTTTAATCACACTTTAAATAATCTATAATGCGATGCTATCCTTCTCATTATTTAATCCAATGAAAACCCCGATTTTGTTAAGCATTATGGTTGTCTTGACAGGATGTGCATTTGGCTCATCGAGTGAAATTAAACGTGCTGAAGCACTTATTCAACAATTTCAATGCAATAATATTGATGCCGATCAGTTAAGCCACAACTCTATTACAAGCTTTCATGAACGCACGCTTGCGGTGAGTAAAGATAAATCTATCGAATATATTGATCGCTATAAATCAGGTGATAATTTATTTGATATGCCTCTTTATGAAATTATTCAAATGCAGTATGTAAACTATAAATCCGCTTGTGATTTTTTAGGTGGCATAAGTATTTCACCCAAATAAATATACGTTCTAATCAACAATTAAAAATCAATATAAATCACTTTTCAAATGATTGAGCTATAAAAAAGACAGGTCATGACCTGTCTTTATTATCTATATAACAGCTTCAATATCATTGATATTAAGCTTATATACATCTAATCGCCCAATTTACATATGATTTTATGTATCAGAAGAAACGCGTATCAACACTAAAATTTTCTGGAAATTTAGCATTAATATTTGAATAAAATTCCATAATTTCAGCCATGTCTTTTTCCATATCACCTGATGGATATACAATTTTACCGACACCACATTTTTTCTTGCTGTAGTCCATATACGCCAATGCAATAGGGACACCTGCAGTCGTCGCAACATGGTAAAAACCTGTTTTCCACTGCTCTCGCTTGGCACGTGTCGCTTCAGGCGTCACCAACATCACCAATTTCGGATGTGTCTTAAACAGATCACTCATCACTTCAACCATACTCGGGCGCTCTTCACCTACTGCTTTGGGACGACGGTCAATCCCTATTCCACCCATTGCACGGACAAATGGACCAAAAGGCAACTTCATATAACTGTCTTTAATGGTCAGACGTACATTTACCCCTAAGGCTTTCAGTGCAAGACGTGCATACAAGGCATCCCAATTACTGGTATGCGGCGCTGCAATCATCACACATTGATCCAAATCAAGTGGCCAATGATTGTCAATTTCCCAGCCCATCATATTTAAGCTTTGTTCAGCTAGTTTCTCAAACACTACAGCATCATCTTCATTAAAAAATTTGGGCGATTGTATCAATAATGAACGATATAAAATATACAAATGTTTTCAATTGATTAATGAATAAATATTTTTTAAAACGATTTAGAATTTATTATATAGCCATAAAAAAACAGCCATAAAAAAACCCTGCTTCCGCAGGGTTTTTCTTTTGAATCAATGGAAGGGATTAACCACCAAATTGGTTCATTGTATTTTTAGCATCATCACCAGCTTTCAATGCATTGTCGCCAGCGAAGATTTCTTTATGATCATCACCGATGTCTGAACCAGCCATTGCTTGGTGTTTAACACATGCGATACCACCACGGATTTCTTTACGTTGTACGCCAGCAACATAAGCCAACATGCCTTCAGAACCGAAGTAACCTTGAGCAAGCTCATGCGTAGAAAGAGCAGCTGTATGGTAAGTCGGAAGTGTGATCAAGTGATGGAACACACCTGCTTCACGAGCAGCATCTGCTTGGAATGTACGAACTTTTTCGTCAGCTTCAGCAGCTAATTCAGTAGCATCGTATTCAGCGCTCATTAATTTAGCACGGTCATAAGCAGAAACATCTTTACCTTCAGCAACCCAACGATCGTAAGCTTGTTGACGGAAGTTTAAAGTCCAGTTGAACGAAGGCGAGTTGTTGTAAACAAGTTTCGCATTTGGAACTGTTTCACGTACACGGTTAACCATGTGAGCGATTTCAGCAACGTTAGGCGTTGCAGTTTCGATCCAAAGAAGGTCAGCACCATTTTGTAAGCTTGTAACACAGTCAAGTACAACACGATCAATTTGAGTGTCAGCACGGAACTGGTAAAGGCCAGAAGCTAAACGCTTAGGACGGTGTAATTTACCATCACGCTTGATTAGAATCTCATCTTCTTGAGCTTCTGAAATGTCAATTTCAGTTGTGTCTAAGTAGCTAATGTATTGAGAAGCGATGTCGCCTGGCTCTTTAACCACTGGGATTTTTTGAGTCAAGTCAGCGCCTTCAGAGTCAGTACGCGCAACGATAATACCGTCATCAAGACCCATTTCTAAGAATGCATAACGTAATGCATGGATTTTAGCGATGAAGTCTTCGTGTGGAACCGTTACTTTACCCGCTTGGTGACCACATTGTTTCGCATCAGATACTTGGTTTTCGATTTGTAGTGCACAAGCACCCGCTTCGATCATTTTCTTAGCTAAAAGGTAAGTTGCTTCTTCGTTACCGAAACCAGCATCGATGTCCGCAATAATTGGCACAACGTGAGTTTGGAAATTATCGATTTGTGAAGTGATTTCAGCAGCTTTAGCAGTATCACCAGCTTCTTGAGCTTTTTTAAGCGCACGGAACAAGTCGTTTAATTCTTTCGCGTCAGCTTGGCGAAGGAAAGTGTAGATTTCTTCGATCAATGCAGGTACTGAAGTTTTTTCGTGCATTGATTGGTCAGGTAAAGGACCGAATTCAGAGCGAAGTGCAGCAACCATCCAACCAGAAAGGTAGATATAACGGCGTTCAGTTGTACCGAAATATTTTTTGTTCGCAATCATTTTTTGTTGTGCGATGAAACCGTGCCAGCAACCCAAAGATTGAGTGTATTTGCTTGAGTCAGCATCATAAGCAGCCATATCACGACGCATAATTGCAGCTGTGTATTTTGCAATGTCTAAACCAGTTTTGAAACGGTTTTGGATTTGCATACGTGCAGCATCTTCAGCACTGATGTCTGCCCAAGTGTTGCCGAATTTTGCTTTTAATTCGCGGATTGCATCAATCGCTGTTTGGTATTGAGTCATGATATTCTACCCTGTATATAATTTTAGGATTTCATCAATAAATGTTTTAAATCGTCTCGATCTAGATTGATCAGATTTAAAGCACTTCGTTGTTATGGACTTAGCTTAGAGGGGGTGAAAAAATTAATCCAATACTTTGAGATAATTTTCGGTATTTATTTAAAAAATATGTAGATCAAAGTCTAATAAAAAAATAAATGATGGTAATTAAAGCTTTGTTTATTAATAATTAATATAATAGCACAAATGATCAACTTATAGACAAATTGTATATTTAAAAATCATTAGACTTAAGTCTCAACAGCTTGTGGATTTCTTGCAAAATGCATTTTTGAAAAATTTTAATGGCATTTTGGTGCAATCTTAAGCATTTTTAGTTGATCATTATTTTGACCATTTTCCTTGTTATCGAAACTTTATGTTGGATCTATTGCAATGATTTTAGAAATCTTGATTACGATATGGTGATCATTCTAATTTTTAATAAAATTTCAATGTGAAATAGATTTTCAATTCTATAAAACCAATGATGATCAAAACTCAATGATTAAAATTTTATATTGATAACTTTTATTCATCATAAGGGCTATTTATATTTAAGTTGTTTTATCGTCTTTTAACACAAGCTGTTTTGCTTATGGCATAATTCACTACGATTTCAAAAATTTATTTTCGGTATTTTTTTTATGAATCTTGAGCGGGTTGATCTCAATCTCTTAATTTACCTCGACGTACTGCTACGAGAAAAAAATGTAACACGCGCTGCTGAGCAATTGGGTGTTACCCAACCAGCAATGAGTAATATTCTAAGACGTCTACGTAATTTATTTAATGATCCCCTATTGATTCGCTCGTCTGAAGGCATGACGCCTACAGAACGGGCATTGGAATTACAACCTAGAATTAGAGATGCGCTTTCAGATCTTTCTATGATTTTGGAGCCACGCACAGAATTCCGACCTTATACCTCTAATCGTGTATTTCGGATTATGACTTCGGATTACGCCGAAGCGACATTAGTTCCTCGTTTAGTCAAAGCACTTCGCTCTGAAGCACCCAATGTTGTCCTAGATTTCCTAACGCCAAGTGATGTGTCGTATCGCGATATGGAACAAGGTAAAGTTGATTTAGCGATTAACCGTTTCAATGAAATTCCACAAAGCTTTCACCAAGTACTGGTTTGGCGCGACAGTTTTTCTTGCTTACTGAATCATAAACACCCTGCTGTAAATAACCTTAACCTAAAAAGCTATTTAGATGCGCAACATATTTGGGTCTCTAAAACAGGGATGGGCGTAGGCTTTGGTGTGAATCCTGAGAAACAAGCTGGACTTGGATGGATTGATCAGGCTTTAGAACGAATTGGGCAAAAACGTAAGATCTCCGTATTCACCCGTCATTATCAAATGCCTGGGTTATTGGCTTCAAATGTTGACCTGATTGCCACCTTACCAAGTCGGATCGCGCGCTTACAAGCAAAAAGCCAAAACTTAATGCTTAAAGATCCGCCATTTTATATTCCAGAATTTGAATTAAAGATGGCATGGTGTCCTCTGCTTCATCATCATCCTGCACATCGTTGGTTACGCCAATTGATTTTATATGTTGCACGCCAAATGATTGAAGAAGAAAACCGTGAATTTATGTCGAATAACAATTCGAATATTGTCAATCATTAAAT
Organism: Acinetobacter sp. CY79; assembly: GCF_059515845.1. Classification (NCBI taxonomy): domain Bacteria; kingdom Pseudomonadati; phylum Pseudomonadota; class Gammaproteobacteria; order Moraxellales; family Moraxellaceae; genus Acinetobacter; species Acinetobacter sp. CY79. The sequence goes on along the minus strand of NZ_JCAKMY010000009.1, from coordinate 51,460 downwards.
CCCCAAATACTGTAGCTGATTTATTTTTTACTTTTTTGTGACCAGTATTATAATAGTGAGGTGGTGGAAAATTTCACTATCTCATTCTATTTTATGTTAAAACTTTCATAATAATTTCAAACCAAAGGTGCCTTGTGAGTCTCTTTCAGAATTTCTTGATCATCATCATCTTGATTGCTGGAGCCGGCTTTTTGTCACTCAGTGAAATTGCACTTGCAGGTTCACGTAAGGTTAAACTTAAAATTTTGGCGGAATCTGGCGAAGACCGTGCTCAAAAGGTTTTAGATTTACAAGAAAACTCCGCAGACTTTTTTGCTGCATCTCAAATTGGTTTAAATGCTGTTGCGATCCTTGGTGGTATCTTAGGTGAAGGTGCTTTTAGACCTTATATTATTGAATTTGTGTATCAGTTTTATCAAGGTCCATGGGCTGAAAATATCAGTTTCGTACTTTCATTCACCTTAGTCACCTCATTATTTATTCTATTTGCCGATCTAATGCCAAAGCGCTTGGCCATGATCGCACCAGAAAAAATTGCCATTTCCGTTATTAATCCTATACAAATTTTTATTTCGGTTTGTAAACCACTGGCATGGTTTATTAATGCGATCGCCAATCTTCTGTTTAGATTATTCAAAGTGAATACTACCCGTGATGACAATATTACTTTTGATGATATTTCAGCGGTCATGGATGCAGGTGCTCAAGCAGGTGTACTACAAAAACAAGAACATCACTTCATTGAAAATGTATTTGAGCTAGAGGAACGGAACGTCCCTTCGAGTATGACCACACGTGAGAATGTGGTGTATTTCACCTTAAATGAATCAGAAGAAAGTATTCGTCAAAAGTTGGCTGAATATCCTTATTCTAAGTTTTTAGTGTGTAGTGAAAATATTGATCAAGTGATTGGCTATGTGGATGCCAAAGATATTTTGATTCGTATCCTGAATAATCAAAAATTTAACCAGTTAAATGAATCGACATTACGTACCGTACTGACCATTCCCGATACGCTCACACTGTCTGAAGTTTTAGACCGTTTCCGTTCAAGTAAAGAGAAATTCGCTGTTGTTTTTAATGAATATGCGCTTGTTGTCGGTGTCATCACACTGTCAGATATTATGATCACCGTGATGGGTGATTGGGTGACCCCAACCGATGAAGACCTTCAAATCATTAAACGTGATAACAACTCTTGGTTGATTGATGGCAGCACACCGATTGAAGACATGAAACATGCTTTAAATATTGACAGCATGCCTGACGATGAAAACTATGAAACACTCGCAGGGTTTATGATGTACAAACTGCGTAAAATTCCACGCCCTGCCGATGCAGTGGTGTTTGACGGCTATAAATTTGAGGTGGTGGATGTCGATCACTTCAAGATTGATCAGCTATTGGTCACGCGCTTAATTGAACAAGATGAAGTCATCAAACCGACTATTGAAGAATAATATCTTCACGTACACAGTTCGTTAATCATTTCCTATTCATCATCAATAAAAGTCCCAAACCTTTGGGGCTTTTTATTTGCCATTTTTTTTACTTAAAGGTCAATTTAACCATTTAAACCGTTCCAATGTATTCCTCATTTTTAATTTTATACATCTCCTTATTAACAGCTAAAATCATTCAATAATTTGATAAATACATAGCCATTCATCAGAAAAACAATGAATAAAATCACATAATTTACTGATTTTTAATTTCTATTTTTTAAAGAAATAATGATCATTCTTCTATTTTGATATTGATATTTAGGTTTTTAAAAAATGGGATTACCATTCCGACTCTATGTAGATAATAGAACAATTAAAAAACCAATAACTCAAGGATTGAAAAATGCTGACCATTTTAGGTCTGGGCATGATTTTATGCTTTATGTATTTAATTATGTCACGACGTCTAAGCCCTCTTGTTGCTTTAACTCTGATTCCAGTTCTCTTTGCTTTACTCGCTTATGGTTTAGGATTTTTCTTTGATAGTTTAAGCCATATTCAACTGAATGAACTTGGCGAAATGATGTTGGATGGCGTTAAAAAACTCGCGCCGACTGGCGTCATGCTGTTATTTGCTATTCTTTATTTTGCCATCATGATTGATACAGGGTTATTTGACCCTTCTGTAAAATTTATCTTAAGACTCGTCAAAGGCGACCCTTTGAAGGTTGTCCTCGGAACGATCACCTTAACCTTAATCGTATCCCTAGATGGTGATGGTTCAACCACTTATATGATCTGTGTGGCAGCGATGCTCCCACTGTATAAACGCTTAGGCATGAGCCCATTGATCATGGCGTGTTTAATGATGCTGGCAAGTGGCATCATGAATTTAACCCCTTGGGGTGGTCCTACAGCACGTGCTGCTAGCGCATTACAAGTTGATCCGAGCGATGTTTTTGTTCCGATGATCCTGCCAATGCTGTTTTCAATTGGCTGGTTATATTTCCTCGGTACGATGTATGGTCGTATGGAACGTAAACGCTTAGGGATTGTCGAGATTGATGTGAGTCATGGTGACAATATTCAAATTTCAAACAACCCAGAAGCAAACCGTGCCCACCTAAGATGGTTTAACGGTCTATTAACACTTGGATTAATGATCTGTTTAGTGATGGGTGTATTACCAATGCCAATCCTATTTATGATCGCGCTGTGTATTGCCTTAGTGGTGAACTATCGTGATATTGATATGCAAAAGAGTCTAGTCGCTCATCATGCAGGAAGTGCGTTAAATGTAGTCGGTATTATCTTTGCAGCAGGTATTTTTACAGGTTTGCTATCAGGTACAGGTATGGTCGATGCCATGTCAAAAGAGTTGGTTGCCATCATTCCTGAAAGTATGGGACCGTTTTTAGCACCGATCACAGCTGTATTGAGTATGCCACTGACCTTCTTTATGTCGAATGATGCCTTCTACTACGGTGTTCTTCCGATTTTATCTGAAGCAGCAGGACATTATGGTATTGAGCCTGTAGAAATGGCACGTGCTTCAATTGTCGGTCAACCGGTCCATTTACTCTCACCATTAGTGCCTTCTACATATTTGCTTTGTGGTTTGGCTGGCATTGAATTTGGTCAACATCAGAAATTCACCATTAAATGGGCGATTATTACCTGTCTTGTAATGCTGGTTGCTGCCTTAGTATTTGGTATGTTCCCATTCTATTCTGTGGCAAGTTGATCTTTAGTTTTAATTTCAATTTGAATCACAACGCCTGAATCAAATGTTAAAAAAAAGCCCTTAAAACAATTAAGGGCTTTTTACTTTAACGAATCAAAGCTTAATCAAAATGTGCGGAGTCTAAACGTGCAGAACCTTACGATTGAGCTTCAGACCAAATATTCAAATTACCCATATTGGATAACAGTTGATATCGCACCACCAAAAACTCAGTCAATACAGTCGAATAATTCATCTTGGCTTCGGTTAATAAGTTTTGAGCATTCACTACTTCAAGCATGTTTCCCACACCTGCTCGATAACGACCTTGAGCCACAGCATAAGCTTGGGTCGCACTCTCATTTAACAGCTGTAATGCTTGAATATTGTCATGGATGGCATGTAATTCATTATAGCTTTTCCAAATTTCAGCATTAATTTCTAATTTAAGTTGTTCTTCTTCTAACTGTTTTAACTTTAAGTTTTCTTGCGCTACCACAACTTGATGCTTACGGTTAAAGCCATCAAACAAAGGGAAATTCACTTGGACGCCTGCTTGTAAGCGCTGAGTTTCATTTCCAAAAGGACTCTCGCCCAATTGCTTAGATTGATTATAACTACTATTGAATGTAAGCGATGGATATTTAGCGCGTTGAGTTGCTTTAACTTTATCTTGAGCAGCTTCAATACCCAATTGTGCCGCTTTAAATCGTGGATGCAACTTCTCTGCTTGTTTCACCAAGTCTTCAATAGATTTTAAATTTAATGCTTTTGGAATCTTCAATTGGTTATTGATTTGAAAATTCTGGTACGCAGGCTCACCCATTAACGATGCCAATTGACCTTTTGCAATTTTTAACTCGCCCATCAGTTTGGTCTGATCTGATTTGGCTTTTGCAAGGTTGGCAGACATTTGCAGTACATCAGATTTAATCCCTGCTCCTGCTTTATAACGTGCATTGGCAATTTGATGATTTTGTTCTGCCAATGTCACGAGTTGCTTTAAATTATCCAGTTTTAATTCAACTTGAGTAATTTGGTAATACGCTGAAATGGTTTTAATAATCACACTTTGCAATACGACATCTTGCTGTGCCAAAGACATCGCCAAAAGTTTTTGCGCTTCTTCAACTTGATAATGTCTTGCACCAAAATCATAGAGCAACCAATTTGCCTGAACCGCTAGCCCATAACGACGCGTATCCGTGTCATAACTCATATCGGGACGACCATCAACCTGATAATCATCACGCCCCCAATCATAGTTTACAGAAGTGCTTAATTGCGGATAGTAACTGGACTTTGAAATTTTCAATTGTGCTGCTTGAATACGCGTTTGCACCCATGCACTTTTGGTCTCTGGAAAACGGCAAACAGCACGTTCAACCGCATGAATCAATGATAATTGCTCATTCGGATTGAGTTGAGGCTGAGTCAAACATTGAATATCCCCAACTTGAGTTCTTTGCTGTGTAATATCTTGGATGACGGTCTGATTCAGTGTGCTTTCAATCTGCTGAATTTCTTGCTTCTTTTCACGCTCTTTTCGCTCATTGCTTAATACGTCAAACCAAAGTGGCTCACGTTTCTTTACCTTGCTCTTAAAGATTTTTGAAAGCGAATAATCTGCATAAACTGAACTTGTTTGTCCTGCTATGAAAAGCATTGACACAATTAAAAGCGTTCCGGTGTATTTCATGACGGTTGAATATCCTTCATTAATACATCTTTAATAATCAAGCCATCTTGCAAAGCAATAATACGTTCTGCTGAAGCAATGGTTTCAGGACGATGTGCGATAATAATTTTAGTGATCTTTAACAATTTTAATTTGGCATTCACTTCTTGTTCTTTCAGCACATCTAAACTACTGGTAGCCTCATCCATAAATAGGATTTTTGGTTTTTTATAAATCGCACGTGCCAATAAAATACGTTGCTTTTGTCCACCTGAAAGCATATTGCCAATATCACCCACCAAGGTTTGGTAACCCATCGGCATACGGGTTATATCATCATGAATCGCGGCATAAGCGGCACATTCTTGAACCCATTGCATATCTGGGTTGGAATCAAAGAAACAAATATTTTCAGCAATAGAACCTGCAAATAGAATGTCATCTTGAAGCACAGTTGCCACATGATCACGAACAGCATTCAAACCTAGCTGCTCAAGATCACGTCCCATCACGCGAATCTCACCTTCCGTTTGTTTAAATACGCCCAACAGCACATGTAAAAGCGTGGTTTTACCACACCCTGTTGCACCAACGATGGCGACAGACTGGTTTTGTGGAATTTTAAAACTGATTCCTTTAAGCACATAAGGATCATTTTCAGAATATTTAAAATGCAGATTATCAACTTCGATGGCATTTTCAACTTGATCGATATTGGTGATTTCAACATCGCCATACAGTTTTTCTTGCTCGGTCAATACTATGTCAGAAAGACGTTCTACATCAATTTGCAACATTTTTACTTCAATAAATTTATCAATCAGACCTGCGACACGACCATCAAATTGACTTTTATATGCCATGAATGCCATTAATACACCAACGGTAAAATTACCTTCGAGTACCAATGTCGCCCCTAACCAAATAATCACAATATTTTGGATACCGAACAAAATACCATTCGCCAATGAAAAGCCTAATCCAAGCTTTTGCGTTGTTAGTCCTGCATTGACTTGATTGACCACGAGGTTAAGCCAAGTTGAACGACGAACATCCTGACGTTGAAACAGTTTAATGGTTTTTGCACCACGAACCGTTTCCATAAAATGACTACTTTGCTTCGCTGCATGGATAATATTTGCTTCAGTGGCCCGTTTTAATGGCGCATACCAAATCCATCGAATCAATGCATACAGCCCCATTGTGAAAATAGCAATCCATGCTAACTTCGGACTATATACAAACATCAGAATTAGGGTGAAAACCGTCATCAATCCATCAAGAATGGCAGCTAAAAATGTACTGGTCAGCGTAGTTTGGATATTACCAATGGAGCCAAAGCGAGAAACGATATCGCCCAATGAGCGCCGTTCAAAATAGGAAACAGGCACATTGATCATGTGATTAAAAACATTGGCCTGCCACTGCACACTCAAATGTGTGCTCATGTACATCATGATCCATGAACGTAACAAACTAATAAATTGCTGGAGCAACATCAGCATGCCGAAACCAATCGCCAAGATCGTTAACAAGTCACGATCAGCAGAAACAATCACATGGTCAATCACCCATTGCATAAAGAATGGACTGATTAAAGAGAAAACTTCCAAAGCCAATGCCAAAATCAGAATTTGACCTAAAGACTTCCACAACCCACGAACATGCCCGATTAACCCTTTGAGCTGAATCTGATTTTTTTCTTCTTTTTTCTCAAATTCAGTGTCTGGCCAAAGCTCTAATGCAACGCCAGTAAAATGCTCAGAGACCTCATTTAATGTCAGTATTCGCTTACCAAATGCAGGATCAAGAATCGTCACTTTATTAGCACTGACTTCTTGTAAAACCACAAAATGGTTAAAATCCCAATGCAAAATACATGGTGTTTTGAGTTGATTTAGATCTTCAAGATCAAGCTTGAGTGGTCGTGTGACCATGTTCAATTGATTACTGATCTTAATTAACTGATTGAGATTGGTGCCTTTTTGCGAAACAGGAAAACGACGTCTTAAAGTTAATAAATCAGATTCATAACCATAAAAATGCGCAATCATGGCGATACATGCCAAACCACACTCTGTTGCTTCTGTTTGCAGAATCGTCGGGATCTTACGACCAAAACCGAGGGAAATTTTGTCTAATAATTGCATAGTTATTCTTCTTAGATTTTCCCTGTAATACTGTATAAAGGCTCAAGGACCCATTCATACAATTTACGTTTTTCTTGCATGATATCTGCATCAAAAGCCATGCCTACTTTAAGCGGTTTACTTTCACCATAGGCTTTGACTGTTTGCTGATTCAATGTCACTTTGACTAAATACACAGGTTCATTTTGATTCAAGGACATGCCTTGACTAAACTCACCAAAATTCGTTAATTGTTGTGGATTCATGGTCGTTGCTGAAATTGACGTAATCTTGCCCTGACCTTGTCCAAACTTTTGATAAGGATAGGCTTGAAAACGCAGCTTCACAGGTTGTCCAATCCGAATAAAACCAATCGCAGCACTGGGTACAAATAAGTGCGCTTCTAAATGAGATGGCGAAGGCACGATATTCATCACAGGAATATTCGGTGAAATAAACTGCCCAACTTCCGCATTGATTGAAGCAATATGCCCTGCCGAATTGGCTTGTAGAATTAAACTGTCACGGGCCTTATTTTCGAGAGATTCTTGTTGATTAGCTGCAATCTGACGATCAAGCATACTTAGCTCATTGTCCAGTTTAGAACCTAAACTTTTCTGAACCAGTTGCTTATTCGCAAGTTCAGATTGTTTACTGATTTTTTCTCGTTCATAACTCTGTAAAGTGACTTTTTGACTCATATAATTGTCTTGTTTCAACTGAAACTCTTCGACAGATATATATTCTTTGTCCTTTAAATCACGATAACGATTCACATTTTCTTGTGCGAGAACCAAACGCTGACGTTGTTCCGCAATTAATCCATCTAACTTATTTAAATCCAAATGAAGCGATTGCACTTCTGCATCCAACTGCTGTGCGCTATTGACATGCAAGTCTTTCAATTTATCTTTTTCAGTATCAAGACTTTGTTTTTTTAGTTGGATTTGCTGTTCAACAGATTCATTATAATTTCCAGAACTATTATAGCGCGTCATTTTCAAAGCCAATAAAGGTGCGCCTTTTTGGACACTCTGCCCATCTTTGACGAATTTTTCGCTAACCGTTCCACCCTCAGAACTGTATACACGAATCAAACCTGTATTGGGGATCAGTAAACCTTTTACACTGGTACGTTTGGTATAACTCCCAAAAAAGATAAAACTTAACAGCATCAGGATGAAAATGACGACACAAATGGTCAGCACCGTAAATGAAAATGGACGAATTAAAATAACCTCGCCAATCCATTTTGACTTTTGAGCATCAATGGCTTTGTCTCTAAACAGTTTCTTTATCATAAGTATTTATTTATATTTAATTTTTAAGTGCCGTTATTCGTAATTTTTAAAAATAATTGTATTCAATCAATCTTTAGATCTCAGTTTAACAACTGGTGTAGACCTTTAAATTCGCCCTATTAAAGACAATATTATTTATTTTGTCTAATTAATTTATTAAAAATAAATAAAGTACTTCACAATCTTCATCATGAAGTACTTGGAATCAATACGGCATTATTTCAAAACACGCATTGAAAGCGGTGCTGTAAACACTGCATGCGGATCATATTGTTTTAAAATTTGACTAGAAGATCGGATGGTTAAGCGATCAGCCTGCCCTTGTGCATGGACATGTGGAATTTCATAATCGATATAGTGACTACTGTCCCAAGCCTTTTGATTGGTATAGCCCCAACCTTTCGACCACTCTGGTCGCATCAAAGAATCGCCTTGATAACGCTGTGACATCCACTCTTCAACTTCGGTATAAAACTGTGGTGAAAATGGTGTTCCCGGCAAGGTCAAAATATCAAACCATACCGCACAGTCCCATTCTGGATGATCTGGACATGGCTTGATTGCTGATAAAGCAGCAGTTTCAGCACCTTGAATAATCGAATCTTCTGGATGATCTAAACCTGTCACACGAATTTCGACAGGTCCATTCATTGGGAATCGACCTAAACTTTGATATTGCTTCATTTTAACTAAGTAATAATCACAAAAATCAGCAATCACTTTTTGAACATTGGCACGACTGGTAATCACAGCATAACCATTGGCAGTCACACGTAATGTTGTAGGCTTCACATACATCAATACGTTTTTAGATGTTCCCCATAAGTCATAGGTTTGTGTAGATGCCAATCCACCTGTCAAAATCGTGGTAACTCCTGATAAAGGCGTTCCATTTAGACCCAATTTTGAAATTTCATACTGTGTTTTACCAAAGGTTGGCGTCAGATAAGCACTTTTATTGACCACAATTTTATGAATCAAATCGGTAAGGGGTTTAATTAAATTGTCCGAAAACCAATAGTTAAAAGGCTTATAGGTTAAACGTGCAGTTAATGGACGTTGAGGAGTGACCGTCCACACTTTTAACCAAGGATAATCTGTAAATGGAAACCAAATCGTCTCTACACGTCCTGATTGATCTAAGAAATAAGAGAATGTTCGGCCAGCATTTTTATCTTGTGCAAACAATTCCTGATAGTGAATATTGGTAATACTTTCACAACGCAAATTTTGATTTGCAGAGGTTTGTAACTGAGCAGATAAAATGAATGCACGTCCAATATGGACCAAGAAAGCTCGAATATCTGGGTCATTACGTTGGAAAGTCTTTGCAACATATTTACCTTGACTGGCATCGAATACCGCAGCAGTAATTGATACCACTAAGTTACTGATCGAGCCATAGGTTTGACCGACTAATTTCTTCTCACCAATTGCAGGTACACCTGTACCATGACCATCAATCGCTAACACACCACCGAGCGTCAAATCTCCTGGTGCAGGGATCGCTAAGAATCCACGATTACGATATTCCATTTGCGTCAGCAATGCTTCCATCTGAATACCAGCATCTGCTGTAACGACACCATTTGAATCAATAGTGACTTTATTGATATGCGTTGGCATATCGATAAGCAGTATTTTTGTTATTTTATCTTGGTCATCTAAAAGTAAAGGCGACCAGTTATGCGACATGCCTTTTGCTCTAACTTTATAACCATTTTGATATGCCCAGTTAATAGCACTTAATACCTGTTGTTGATTTCGAGGTGATGCAGTCCATGCATTTTCATAACGGGACTCACCTGACCAATTTTCATATAACTGTTTAAATACAGAAATATCTGAAGGGAAATTTACGAGTCTGTCTTGTAACGGAAAAAACCATGCCTCAGCTTTTTGCGTTGGCAACCAAGCAGATACTGCACCAACTGCTGCTAAACCACCCATTGTTTTTAAAAAGTCGCGTTTATCATTATCAATTTTTTCTGATGAATTTTGCATTCTTCTAGCTACCATGAATTTCAGTTTTTATTCTTAGTTACTAAAAAGCAGATTAGCAAAAAATCACTAATCTGCTTTTCTGACATCTTATTTAAGACTTATGAAAGCCACGCTTTAACGCCATTTAATGTCGGTAAAAGCTGATATTGACCTTCACCTTTTTCTTTTTCGTAGTGGTTCGGTGTTTCTGCAACATCACCACCTAATGCATGACCTAAACCGACTAATGCTTTAGATGCAGCTAAACCTGTAGAATCGGCAACTTGGTGAACTAGCCCTAAACCCACAGCACTAAATACAACACCTACTGATGAAATAAGTTTTGAATTTAACGTTTGGTTAAATAAATTTACACCATTAATTAGTGAATCACCTAAAAGTGTTCCTGCACCAGAAACTTCTTCGATTTCTTCTTGCTTAAGTTCAACTAAACTCATGATTTAACCCTCAATGATTAAGAATTGTTTATTGTGTCACTTAACTATTGTTAAGCATTTCTAAATATACAGAACTATTGTTTAAATAAAATAATATATGTCTGACAATAAATTATTATTTTGTGAAATAAATCACATTATTTTTCATATGTAGTTCGTTTCAAAAAATGAGCACATAATAAACCCAACTCAAAGAGAAAGTAGATCATCAGACCACCAATCGCCATGGATAGAATGTCAGGAGGAGTGACAAACATCGCTATAAAAAAACAAAATATGAAAATATAAGGTCTATTTTTCTTGATTGTTGAAATTTTCACTATGCCAAAATAAACCATCACCATAATCAACAAAGGCACTTGAAAAATGAGTCCCAAAATAAAAAAGAACTTAATGCAAAACAGTAGATATTGTTGAATATCTGTCATTGGAGTGACGCTTTCAGGAGATATTCCCATAAAAAATCCAAGTACAGCAGGCAGAATAATGAAATACCCTAAAGCAATCCCTAAATAAAATAACAAGATGCTGGTGGGGAAGAAAAAGAAAAATATTTTCTTTTCTTTTACGTAGAGGGCATTTTTCAGGAAGACATAGATTTTATAAAAAATAAAAGGGAACAACAGCATCAGGGTGACAAAGAAAACCAATTTTATCGGTGCAACAAATGTACTGGTGATATCTGTCGCGATCATATGTGCATTTGCAGGAAGTTTAGCTTGTAACGGTGTTGCGATAAGGTTGTAAATCGTATTTGCAAAAGGCACTAAAGCAATAAAGATCAATGCAAAAGCAATGAGGGCATGAATCAAATTACGCCTTAATTCAGCAAAGTAAACGCCGAACTGCCCTGATTTTTGTTGCGTGGATGAGGCTGAGGTTTCAGGTGTCTGAAATTCAGACATATCGGACTCCAATGGTGTGTAAATCTAAACATGACCATTGCATGAGATGGCTCATTACAAACTGTGTTTTAAAGGGTGTAGGTACTGTAAAAGACTGAATTGGGTAATATTTTTTTGTATTTTGATCAAGCTCTTGTTGAATTTGGCTTTCAACGTTGTTTTCTAGATTCGATAAATATCCCTGCATTTGAGATTCAAGCTGCTTAACATTTTTAAGCTCATCTTTTAATTCATCACGTAGTTGATGTAGCTCTAACTCAAGATCAAGTTTTTGTTTTATATCAGATTTAATTTGACTAATTTTTTTAATTATCTTTATTGCAAAACGAATCGCATCCGGTAAGCGCTCTGGTCCGAGTACGATAATAATGATCACCCCAAGGAAGAATAATTCTCCGAATCCAACGTCAAACATGGCTCAAGCAACATATCAATAAAAAGAAGTTAAACTATTGAGAATTCTTATCTTTTTTATCATCTCGGACTGCATCTTTAAAGTCTTTGACTGCACCACCGACATCTTTACCAAAATTTTTAAGTTTTGCAGTTCCAAAAATCACCAAGATGATAATCGCAAAAAGTACAATATGACCAATCGATAAACCCATCATTGTTGTTATCTCTTATTTTTAAGTATTTCTAAATAATATCAGAATTATTCTTCCTTCAACTTTAAAATTGTTCAACAATTTAGGTATAAGCTCTATTCTTTCTATTAGAACTCATTCCTTGTATTAGAGCTGAAGCTAAAAAAACCGATTTAGCATTCAGCATAAATCGGTTTCTAAAATTTTTAGATCTATTCATTCTGAATTGATCAATACCATTAGCACTTAACGACCATAAAGCGCTAATAATTTATCAAGGGTTGCTTGATAGTGAATTGAAATATCTTCAACCAAAATATTGTATGCATTATCGAACTGAACCATCGGCCAGCCTTCTTTCCAAAATGGAAAAATGTTATGCAAATCTTTGGTCACAATTGCATCTTCACGTTGAATCGCTTGTGAAATTTGTGACAATACTTGTGCAGTTTCAGCACCGTCAATCGCAAGATAATCAATGCCACGTACTTTTAAAATACGTACACGATCTTTCTTATAACGAATTTTCTTCGCCTGACCTTCATTTAAGCCCAAAGCTAAAGTCACTGCTTCAACAAATTTTGCTTCAAATGATGCATTCAATGCCACTAAAGCTTGTTTATGCGCTTCTTGACGGCCAGCTTTACCACCATTTCGAATCATCTCTTGTGCTTCAACATCGAGCTCATCGTCTTTCATGGACTGTAAAATGTCTAAAATTTCGATATCGCTTAAAGATTCAGGAGCGTGATCAGTCATGGGAGTCCTTGGACAAATATACAAAACACTATTTTCGCATAATTCTGAATTTAATTCAGGTTTAAAATTTGAAGCAATGTTATGTGCAGACTTTATATTTTAACCATTCATTCATGTTTACATGACCAAGGTCAGTACGATCGGTAAAGTAATCGCGGCACAGATGATTTGTAAACTGATCACCCCTGCCATCAATTGACTATCACCACCCAAAACTTTAGTAAGGATATAAGACGCTGAAGCCGTAGGAAGCGCGAAATAAAGCACAAAAATCTGTATTTCTAAATTTGAAAAGCCCAACCATCTACACACGAAAAAAGCCAATAGAGGCATGATCATTAGTCTTGAAACTGTGTTGATGATCAGTGGAAATAAATCTTTTTTAAGTGCCATAAATTGTAAGGCAGCACCCACACACATTAATCCTAATGGCAAACTACACGCAGCCAATTGTTTAATAAAATGATTGAGTCCATCCCATAAACTCAATCCTGAAAGATTAAACAAGATGCCGACGATACAGCCCATAATCAAAGGATTTTTAAGCAAAGACTGAATGATGGTTTGAAAATCCATACCATCTTGTTCAGTGAGTGACAGTACCGAAATAATATTGACGATCGGAATACTAATTGCCAATAAAATCGCAAAAATCGTCATGCCTTCTACTGGAAATAACGATGCAACGATGGCCAAACCGATATAAGTATTAAAGCGCACATTACTTTGAGTAAATACACCAAACCTTGATGGATGAATGTTTATTATTTTTTTTAACAAGTACAACACTGCACAGCTCAAACCGAACATGACCGCCAAAATAATCAAAATGGTGTTGACCATCGACAAATCAATTTGTGCAGTGGCTAAATTTCCGAACAACATCGCTGGAAATAGAATATAGTAATTTAACTTCTCTGTTCCTGACCAAAAACCGTCATTTAAATAAGCTGTTCGTTTAAGAACAAAACCCACAATAATGAAAGCAATCAGTGGAAATAGAGAAAGTAAAATACTGTACATACGATGAAGCTCGTTGAACATTGACCCGTTTTCAACTCAGCATGCAAAGTGAAATGCTGATCAATTGCGAATCAATGGATATTTGGAGTTCTGCACACTTTACGCCCCATTCCCCCTGCTTTGCAAAAGAAATCTGAATTTATCCTTTATTCAAAATAAATCCCTCAACGCTTTCATTTTCATAGTTTAAATTTCCACTGAGTCAATCTCGCTCAAGACTTGGTATAACAAAAACACTATTCTTTTTACTTGATCTAGATCGCTTTTCTTATAAAATGTGAAATACATCAATAAAATAAAAATTAATTTGGATTGCTATGGATAGTCAATTTTCTAAAATTCTTAATTTTTCAAGCCTTAAAGCCACATTGAAACTTCTACAAAAAACCTTGAGCCAAACATTGTTATGTAGCTGTGTGATTAGTGCATTACTGTTCCCAAATACAACTTTTGCTCAAACAAAAACAGATCAAAAAAGTGATATTTTCACTGCTGCAGGTTTTAAAAATACCAATGGTTTTTGGCGTGGAAAATGTAGCATAGGTCATATTCCTGTCATCAAAGACATCAATGGCGATGGCAGATTAGATGCAATTGTGCGTGATGGTGGAACAGAATGCTATGCATCTACTGGCGTTGGTTTCTATTTATTAACGACTCAAAAAAATGGGAAATGGACACGAATCTTTAATAGTCCAGGTGAACCACAATTTCTCAAATCAATCGGTCGCCATGGTTGGCCTGAAATGGTGGTGACGAATCCATCCAAATGCCACAATGTATTTCGTTGGGAGGGTTCGAAATTTATGAAAGTCCGCCAAGAGTTTAAAGGCAAGACGTGCTAAATACCATTCTATTATCCTTTAAAGTACAGACCTTTAAAGTACTGAGATGATTGCGAACATATTTCTATATTGAATGATTGAAAATGAGTTGATAAAAGAACCTATAAATTTAGTCATAGTTCAACTCAGACTGAATATTTTGAATCGCTCTGATGATCAAACTTGATTTTATTTCCTTAGATGATAACAGCTGAATAAAAAGCTCTATGTGTGCCTGAACCAATGTTCCCTTTGAGTTATCCATCTATGTTGACTTATTGAACTACAACTTCTCTGATGATGACTCGCGATGGCGATAAACTTTATGATCATTACAAAATATAATGTCTTCAATTTCCATAATCATTAAATTTCAGCTGTGATCAGAGCTTAAATTTATATCTAAAAATCAATCTCTTGTATTTTAATGCTCGTTCTTGTATTGCACCTTATTAGTGCGTATACACCATAAAAGTGCAACCCTCTGCGTTATATCGAGTCTTCATTGTTTTATGAGTATCTTGATCAATATTTCCCTCATGAAAAAAGCTTTGTGCCATAAAATCAGTCGCTATACTGCTCAAAATTAAAAGCTAAGTACCATAAGAAATCACTATGCAAAACACTGATCTACTCTTTCTCCTTCTAGGTGCAATTCTTGTTTTGGCTATGCACGCAGGTTTCGCCTTTTTAGAACTAGGTACTGTACGTCATAAGAACCAAGTGAATGCCTTGAGTAAAATTTTGACTGATTTTTCAATTTCAGCGGTTGCTTACTTTTTTATTGGTTATTACATTTCCTACGGCGAGCATTTCTTTCACAGTAGTACTGTTCTTGCCAATGAGCATGGTTACAACCTCATGCGTTGTTTCTTTTTATTGACCTTTGCGGCTGCAATTCCAGCGATTATTTCTGGAGGCATTGCAGAAAGAGCAAAGATGCGATCCCAAGCCATCGCAACATTATTCTTAGTGGCACTCATCTATCCTTTTTTTGAAGGCATGGTTTGGAATGGTAATTTTGGACTTCAAAAGTGGTTAGAAAACTCATTTGGTGCGAGTTTTCATGACTTCGCAGGATCGGTCGTGGTCCATGCCATGGGCGGCTGGATTGCTTTAGCTGCTGTCCTTTTACTCGGTCCTCGTTATGGACGTTACAAAAAAGATGGCCGAGTCAGTGCACACCCCCCTTCTTCAATTCCATTTTTAGCTTTAGGTTCTTGGATTTTGATCGTGGGGTGGTTCGGTTTTAACGTCATGAGCGCACAACGTCTCGATGCCATTTCAGGTTTGGTTGCCATGAATTCATTAATGGCAATGGTGGGTGGAACAATTGCTGCTAATTTCTTTGGTAAAGAAGATCCAGGCTTCTTACACAATGGTCCATTGGCAGGTCTGGTTGCGATTTGCGCAGGTTCAGATATCGTGCATCCACTCGGTGCTTTTGTGATTGGTTCAATCGCAGGTTTGATCTTTGTTAAATTCTTTACCTATACACAAAACAAACTCAAAGTGGATGATGTTTTGGGGGTATGGCCTCTTCATGGTATTTGTGGTGCTTTTGGTGGGATTGCTGTCGGTTTATTCGGTCAGCAATGGTTGGGTGGATTAGGCGGCGTATCTTTCATTTCTCAATTGATTGGAACGGGCCTCGCCATTGTCGTAGCTTTAATGGGTGGATTTCTCGTATACGGCGCACTTAAAGCAACCATGGGGATTCGTTTAAGCCAAGAACAAGAATATTTAGGTGCAGATATTTCTGTACATAAAATCTCAGCAAATTCTGATGAAGCGATCTTTTAAAAGATCGTAAACATTATAATGATAAAAACCAATTCACACCGCGTTAAAGCCCTGATTCACACAGGGCTTTTATCAGATTTGATATAAAATTTGCATAGTATAAATAAGTATTGGTTTAAGCCAAATAATGCACAACTTCATCAAGATGCCGAATCATATTCTTAGATTTCACTAAATTCTTATCTGAAATTGGATGAAAACCCTCAAGCAATAGCGCATTTAGACCTGCTGAAGTCGCACCGACATAGTCATTGATTGGATGATCACCGACATACAAGCTTTGCTTTGGATTGACCCGAAGCTTTTGGCAACTACGCAGAAAAATCTCAGCATTGGGTTTCGAGATACCGACTGATTCTGAACTCAATATTTCGTCAAAATAATCTAGGAAGCCCAAACCTTGTAGTATGTTTAACCGTGTTGCATGCCCACCATTTGAGATCACGGCGAGTTTATAATTTTGCTTTTTTAGCTGTTGTAATAAAACTTCTGCACCGGGCATTGCAACAGCTGACCGTCCAAATTGTTCAAACCAAAATTCGGTCAAATACTCCAGTTTAGGTGGATTGTGCCATGGTAATGCTTCAATCAATGCATGTGCAACCGACCCTGCAATACTGGGATGAGTCAAATCTTCTTTTTTGGGATAACCACCGTTGTCAATGCGACGAATAATTTCAATACTTTGATCCAGTTCAGCTTGATCAGCGCGCACCAGATCTGAACGAAATTCATTGATTAACAATTGGCTGTAGGCTTGCACACTTAAATCGCGATGAGTCAGTGTATTGTCTAGATCAAAAAGAACAGCCTTTATACTCATTATTCACGACGCTCCATTGAAATAGTCCCATTGCAATAATTTTTATTTAAATACATGCCATCCCCTATCACCCCTTGTTAACTTGCTCAGTGTTCCAAGTTAGCAGTCATGCATTGGTTAGCAAATTCCAATTTATTATTTCTAATTCTAATTTCCACCTAAATATGTTCAGCTTATTGCAACTCTGCTTTCACCAATTTCGACCAGTAAAGAATCGGCATCAACATCAAGATTCCAATCAAAGTAATACTGATTAAGTAGTTTTGATAGCCCAACCAATCCCCTGCGAGTCCACTTAAGGTATATAGCGCTCCTGCGACCATCGCCATGAGCGACACTTGGAATGTAAAATCCGTTCCCGCATGTTCTTTCCGACTATATTGCATGACCAAAGTCAAAATAATCACCAATAGCATGGATGAAAACATATCTTCTAAAGCATTGATCAGATAAATCATCCACGCCTGAATCTGAATCTGCTGCGTATGCAACGTTGCCAACCAAGCAAAGCCAGCCAAACTCACGAGCTTCAAAACTGAAAATAAGATCAATGCTTTTTCACGACGCATGACACGTAGACATAAACTTGCGACGCCCGCTCCCAATAGTGCTGCAAATGCCCCAAGCATCGTAATGTAGATACCAATTTGAGTCAGACTTAAACCGAGATCAACCAATAACGGTTTAATAATCGGGCCAGATAAGCCATCGGTGATCTTGATACAGCACAATACCGCGAACCATGCCAACATGACTTTGGTACTGAGAAAATAACGGAGATAATTTTTTATTTTTGAGGAAAAAGTTTGCTGACCCGTGTCATTGATATTCTGTTGAAGAGGATCAGAATCAATATTTCCTGCTTCTCTATAGGCTGTGTTCGCATCACCAGATAATCCAATATGATTTCGTTGATGTTTCGGCTCACGGTAGAACAAAATAGGCAATGTATTAAACAAAACAATCGCAGCTAAAATTAAAAAAGTACTCTGCCAATTCAGCCAATCCAGCGCCCAAAGGATCGCTCCACCGCCAACAATAAAGCCAAGTCTTGAACCAATCACTTGGAACATATTTCCAATAGGTTGTTGTTCACCTTTTAAGACACTCACTGCCAATCCATCGGTGGCAATATCTTGAGTTGCACCCACAGTATTCATGACTAATAAGGTAATAAAAAAAGCCAATAAATAAGTTGGATGATTTAACGATTCAATAGGAATAAAGGAAAGCGTAATTAAAATGCTAATCGTGAGAACCTGAGTGGGAATAATCCACGAACGATAGTGTCCAAAGCTTATTGAGCCAAATTTATCCACCCATGGCGCCCATAAGACTTTAATTGCCCACGGTGCCATGAGTAAACCAAAGCCCCCGATATGCGTCAGTGAAACACCTTGTGCCCTCAAGATCACAGGCAATGCATGCGTCATAAACCCCACGGGCAAACCTTGTGCCCAATATAATGAAAATAAAAGAAGATAAAGCTGAGGCATTTTAAGCATCATTATAGTTTTGACCTAAGCAAGAACGCTTCCATACAGCGAGCGATCGTGATACAAAAATGGATTCGTTTTATTTAGCCAATGTACCAAAGTATTAATATTGAGAAAATGGCTTTAATGGTGAAGAATATCTGAATAATGAATAACAAATTTCCGCACTTGCCTGAACAAGCACCGCATCGTGGCTCTAAACTGAGCCGCCAAATATTTAAACAACTTTATCTCGCTCAAGGTTGGCGATTTGAAGGTGAATTTCCTAATTTAGCCAAAGCGGTTGCCATTATTTCCCCACATACTTCAAATTATGATGGCTTATATGCCTTTTTAGCCATGCTTGGTGTAGGCATTAAGGTGACTGTCTTCGGTAAGGACACGCTATTCAAGACACCACTCAAAGGTTTGTTTAAATGGATGGGTGTCATTCCTGTTCAACGCGATTCGCCTCATGGTTTGACTCAACAGATTATCAATAAAATCCATCAAGAAGATAAAATTTGGGTAGCCCTAGCACCTGAAGGCACCCGTAAAAGTGCCGAACACATTCGCAGTGGTTTTTATAATATTGCCCTTGGTGCACAGATCCCGATTGTCATGTTTGCATTTGACTATGATCACAAAGTTATTCGCTGTATCGGTGTTTTAGAACCTACAGGTGATTACGAAGCAAATTTAGAGCAAATTTTAAACACCTATCAAGGTCAATTTTCACCGAAAAATAGGCAACGCTTGGCCAAACCATTGAAAGCTCTTTTAGATAAGGATCGTTGATACTTCTATAATCATTCCGAGTCTAAAATAATAAAAATTAATTGAAGTCAGTGAATAATATTTGACTGAATATTTTTGTAAAGATGACAGAATGACGCTAGAAAACTGACCCACAATCTGTTCATATATTCAGCAAAATTTCACCCACTTTTAGATCACCTTGCACGGCCAAACTCTTGCTTCTCTCCATTGTATGAATATGAAACAAAGAAACTAGAATGCTCTTGAAATGATACTGCGATGAAAGACTTGGTGATGAACGTGTGTTCTTTAAACTTTATTTAGCAACAGCCAATCCATGAAAAAATCAATTTTAAGATATACCGCATTCATGAGCCTGATTACATTGGCACTGAGTGGTTGTGACAAAAACACCAAAACATCTACACCGACTACACCACTTCAAGCTCGCGAACCTGTGATCGCACTGGCATTAGGGGGCGGTGGTGCCAAAGGTTTTGCCCACATTGGTGTGATTAAGGTTCTAGAATCACATGGTATTAAACCGAAGATTGTGACTGGAACCAGTGCAGGAAGTTTCGTAGGCAGTATCTATGCCAGTGGTAAAACGCCATTTCAACTCCAACAAATTGCTTTCAGTTTAAAAGAATCGGATATCCGTGACTTAACTTTGAATCGTCAAGGTGTGGTACTGGGTCAAAAACTTCAAGATTACGTCAATAAGCAAATTGCCAATAAACCGATTGAACAATTTCCTATTCGATTCGCTGCAGTTGCAACGCGACTGGACAATGGCAAGCGTGCAGACTTCATTAAAGGTAATGCGGGTCAGGCTGTTCGAGCTTCATGTAGCATTCCCAATGTTTTTGTTCCTGCAACGATCGGTGGAACGAAATATGTCGATGGCGGATTAGTGAGCCCGATTCCTGTGCAAACAGCAAAAGATATGGGTGCTGATATCGTAATTGCCGTTGATATCTCAGCACGTCCCGTGGGTGGTAAACCACTGAGTATGTTTGGTCTTCTTGATCAGACCATCAACATCATGGGACAGCAAAGTATTAATAGTGAATTAAATAAAGCCAATATCGTGATTCAACCCCAAGTTGGCAATTTGGGTGCGCTCGATTTAAAAGCAAGCAATCAAGCCATTCTTGAAGGTGAAAAATCAGCACAACTAAAAATTAAATCGATTGATGCTGCTATTGCTCATTTCAAGAAATCACCTGCTGCCTTTAAACCTGCACCGCGTCCACGTATCTAACATTTCAATTTCTAAATGTTCTTTCGCCTTTAAAATTTCATTCAAAAAACAGAAAAGCAAATTGGGTAGGTATATGACCGAATTTGCTTTTTTTATGTTCAGTAGTGGTTAACTCTGTTACATTGTTCAAGATATGAATCATCTATATCAACGATAAACATAAGGGTTGATTTATGAATTTTATTTTTGAACCGTGGCATTGGTTTGTATTGGGTATTGTTCTTATTATTTCTGAATTATTTATTCCAGCATTTGCCGCATTATGGTTTGGGATCGCAGCACTCGTAGTCACTATTTTATTGTGGTTTTTCCCATCCATGAGTTTTGAAATTCAATTGATTTTATGGGGACTTTTATCGACAGCATGTACAGTGCTCTGGTTTAAATATATTAAACCACTGCTAGTTGATAGAACCAAAGTAGATCAAAGACGTGAGGCCGCCATTGGCCAAATAGGTATGGTTATTCAAGCCAGTTTAGAACAAAATCAAATTAAAGTGCGCTTTTCTACCCCAGTGATAGGTGCAGATGAATGGGCTTGCCATGCTGTTGTTCCGGTACAAGTAGGTGATCGAGTTATTGTCACTGATATTTCAGGGAATCAATTGCTGGTTCGACCATATTCATCAAAAATTTCAACCTTATAAATTAAAATAGCTTCATAAGAGGGATGGTTATGTCTGGTTCAGTTATCGGTTTTGTTTTTGTTGCATTTATAGTTTTCACTATATTTAAGGGCGTACGTATTGTCCCTCAAGGGTATAACTGGATTGTACAACGTTGGGGAAAATTTCAACGTGTTCTAAGTCCAGGACTAAACTTTATCATTCCTTATATCGATGATGTTGCCTATAAGGTGACAACAAAAGATATCGTTTTAGACATTCCTTCTCAAGAAGTGATTACTAGAGATAATGCCGTATTACTCATGAATGCTGTTGCCTACATCAATATTGCGGCTCCCGCAAAAGCAGTATATGGAATTGAAAACTATACTTGGGCAATCCAAAACTTAGTACAAACCTCATTGCGTTCAATTGTTGGTGAGATGGATTTGGATGATGCGCTGTCATCTCGTGATCACATTAAGGCAAAATTGAAAGCAGCCATTTCTGATGATATTTCAGACTGGGGGATTACCCTGAAAACAGTTGAAATTCAAGATATTCAACCTTCTGCGACCATGCAATCTGCGATGGAAGCGCAAGCAGCAGCTGAACGTCAGCGTCGTGCAACAGTAACGCGTGCTGATGGTGAAAAACAAGCGGCTATTTTAGAAGCTGAAGGTCGCTTAGAAGCATCTCGTCGTGATGCTGAAGCTCAGGTTGTGCTAGCTGAAGCCTCTGAAAAAGCCATTAACATGGTAACCAATGCCGTGGGCGATAAAGAAATCCCCGTTGCTTATCTTTTAGGTGAGCAATATGTCAAAGCCATGCAAGATATGGCCAAATCAAATAATGCCAAAACTGTGGTCTTGCCTGCGGACATCATGAATACCATTCGTGGTGTGATGGGTCGAAATAACTAATTCTTCAATTATTAAAAATGAGCACAATAAGAAGGTAGCGTATTTGCTACCTTTTTTTATTTCTTAGATGAGCATGTGTACTGATCAAGTCTCTGAAATTATCAGCATTTTTCTTCATTTTATGTTTAAATTTCGCCTTCGTTTTAGATTTGTACTTTCAATCTATACTCCTCCCTAATATGGATATCGTATGAGCGCCCTAAATCCTACTCTAATAACATTTCTATTTTATATCGTCGCCATGGTTGTGATCGGTCTGATTGCGTATCGTGCAACCACGAATTTTTCAGACTATATCTTAGGTGGGCGTCGTTTAGGCAGTTTCGTGACAGCACTTTCTGCTGGTGCTTCAGATATGAGTGGTTGGTTACTAATGGGCTTACCGGGTGCAATTTATTTATCCGGTCTTTCCGAAATGTGGATTGCGATCGGTTTGATTATTGGTGCTTGGCTAAACTGGCTGTTGGTCGCTGGACGCCTACGGGTTCATACCGAAGTTCAAAATAATGCGCTCACACTACCAGACTACTTTTCCAATCGCTTTGATGATCAAAAGAAAGTCCTTCGTATCGTTTCTGCACTTGTGATTTTAATTTTCTTCGCAATCTACTGCGCTTCAGGCATGGTGGCAGGCGCTCGATTGTTTGAAAGCATGTTCGATATGTCCTATAGCACTGCCCTTTGGATTAGCGCTATTGCAACCATCAGCTATGTCTTTATTGGTGGTTTCTTAGCAGTATCTTGGACAGATACCATCCAAGCGGGACTGATGATTTTTGCATTACTGCTCACACCAATCGTGACCATTTTCAGTTTCTCTGATATGACGCAAGTGACGCTTGCTTTAGAAGCTGCACGTCCTCAAGCCATGAATGTGATGGGTGATCTCAGTACTGTCGCGATCCTTTCGCTATTGGCATGGGGTTTAGGTTACTTTGGTCAACCACATATTCTTGTACGCTTCATGGCTGCTGATTCAGTTAAATCCATTCCAAATGCACGCCGTATTGGTATGACGTGGATGATTCTGTGTTTAGGTGGTGCTGTAGCTGCGGGCTTCTTCGGGATTGCATTCTTTGAGCAAAATCCGCACTTGGCAGCTGTTGTGAATGCCAATCCTGAAACAGTCTTTATGGAATTAACCAAGATTCTATTCAATCCATGGATTGCAGGTATTGTTCTTGCCGCAATTTTAGCAGCGGTGATGAGTACGCTTAGTTGCCAGCTTTTAGTCTGCTCAAGTACCTTAACGGAAGATTTCTATAAATCATTTATTCGTAAAAATGCGTCTCAAAAAGAATTGGTTTGGATTGGTCGCTTGATGGTGCTTTTGATTGCACTACTTGCCATTGCACTTGCATCAAACCCTGAATCAAAAGTGCTTGGCTTAGTTGCATATGCCTGGGCTGGTTTTGGTGCTGCCTTTGGTCCACTGATCATTCTTTCATTATTCTGGAAACGCATGACATTTAACGGTGCTTTATATGGCATGATTGTGGGTGCAGTGATGGTCATCGTTTGGAAAAATGTTTGGGGCGATACGGGTGTTTACGAAATCATTCCAGGCTTTATCTGTTCATTCATCACGATCATTGTGGTGAGCTTGATGGGTAAAGCTCCTTCAACCCGAATCACGGCTCGTTTTGATGAAGCTGATCGTCTTTATAAGGAAGCAACCAAGTAACTTTAAATGAATTTCAAATGAATACGGAGAGTATTCGATTAAAATAAACATTAAAAAAGAGGATCGAATGATCCTCTTTTTTATGACAATCCAATTGGAAAAATCAGATTAGTATTTACGCGACAACAAGAACTGAGAAATCTGCTCAAGTTGTTGAGCGTCTCTAGCAAAGTAAGCCAATGCAGCAAAGGCTTGATCATGAAGTTGTTGTGCATATTGTTTGGCTTGATCTAACCCCATCAGAGCAGGATAAGTCGATTTTTCAACTTGCTCATCCTTACCTGCTGTTTTGCCTAAGGTTTCAGTATCAGAGATCACATCTAAAATATCGTCCTGAACCTGAAATGCTAAACCAACCGCTTGACCAAATTTACGTAGTTGTGGAATCGCAGGATCAACAACCTCAAATACCGTCACAGCCGACATCATGATCGCAGCTTGGATCAATGCCCCAGTTTTATTACGGTGAATATTTTCAAGCGTCTCTTGGTCAACAGATTTACCTTCAGACTGAATATCTAAAACTTGCCCGCACACCATTTTTGAACTTGAGGTTGCCAAAATTTGCATTTGCTTTAATACAATCTGAGCATCAACACTCTGCTGTGTATCAAACAAGCGACTGCCTAGGACTTCAAAAGCCATCGATTGCAAAATATCGCCTGCCAATAATGCAGTATCTTCACCATAACTGACATGACAAGTCGGCTGACCACGACGTAGTAAGTCATTGTCCATACAGGGTAAATCATCATGTGCCAGCGAATAGCAATGAATCAGTTCGACTGCAACAGCAGCACGACGAACAGCAGCAAAATTTGGATTGTTCGGTTTTAATTGAGCAGTGGCGTAGCATAAGGCTGGACGAACTCTTTTCCCGCCTAACATCACTGCATGATGAACTGCACTTTTCAACGGTTCTGGCATTGAAAATGCGTCTAAGGCTGTGACTAAGTCTTTCTGAATCTGTTGTTGAGCTTGCTTTAAAATATCAGTATTCACATTAGGTATAGATGTCACTGTTGCCTCGAACTCACTTAGAGCAGTCTTGAAAGACTTCATGTCAATTAATGAAGCCTATTCTACATGGATTCTGCCTTAGACTCACTTACTCTTCTCAAGTACTGAATTATATGAAGAACGTTCTTTTGAATGGGTTGAGAACATTAATCTTATCTTGAATGACTATAAAGGCTACTTTAATACAAAGATTGCATTTTTACCCTGTTCTTTGGCTTGATTCACTGCGATCTCTAACTGATGCATAATATCAATCTCTGCATAATTATCATTCACACGTGGGTGATAGATCCCGATTGTTATGCCAAGAATTTCATCACTATTTTCATCAAAGCGTATTTGTTCTTTGTCAATTTTTTGTCTTAAACGCTCTGCAACAGTCAGTACTTTCCAAGGCGTCGATTGCTCAAGAACAATAATAAAACTGGCTGAATTCAATCGATACAATTGTGCATTGTCTTGATCAATCTCTTCAGAAAACAACTTACCCAACTGATTTAAAATTTCATCACCAATGCTATAACTGTTCAAACGATTAAATTTTTTGAAGTCTTCAATATCAATTTTAACAAAGGAAAAGCGTTCTCGATTACCCCCAATAAAGTGTTCCGACAAATATTCCTCTAGTGCAATTTTATTTTTAAGACCCGTGGTTTGATCAATGTATAAAGAATCGTGCAATTTCTTATTATTTTGAATTAATACACGCTCACGTCGCTTTAAACGCGTTACGTCAGCACACACAATAATAATGGACTCAATTACCCTATCATCCTTTCTTAATACTCTAAAATTCAGAATATAAAAATGTCCTTTAGAATAAAATTCATTTTCAATATGGTCTAAATAAGGCTCTTTATTAAATTTATCAGCTGCATCTGTATAAAGCGCAAAAACAACAGTAGAAAATTCATTCAGCTTTTTACCCAGCATATACAATGCATCACTTTCATAAATATCAGCGAATAATTGATTTACACCGAGTACCGTTGACTCATGGTCAAATATTGCGATCGGAACAGGTAATTTTGAGATGAAAGAAACCAGCTCTAGTTTTCCCATCGCCTTAAGCGTATCGAGGAACACAGAATTACTTGTTTCATGATGTTTTATAGAAGTCATAATCACCTCATTCTTAATCATTATTCATTAATGAACTTGGTATCTCCCCTTTTAATCAATTCTATTTAAAAGAAAATATGCACAATCATTATGTATATGTCGTTTAGTTGAAATATATCATGTGAAATAGTGATGAAAAAATAAGCTTTTTGTAATCAAATTTCACTAAAAAATGACTTACTATTCGATAGATAAATTTACCATTCAAGCTTGATTTTTGAATCAAAGAATAAAGCACATTAGTCCAAATCATTAATATCGACTTCACAATAAGAAGACCAAATCTATTGCAGGAATAAACTTAGTCTCAGACATCAAAATTTTGTTAGAAACTATCAGCAGGAATTCTTACCCAGCCTTCCATCAAAACTCGCGCGCTGCGACTCATAATGGCTTTTTTGACTTGCCATTGGTCATTTTCAAATGTTGCTTGAGCACCTACCCTTAAAGTACCTGACGGATGCCCAAATCGGACTGCTTCGCGTTCACCACCACCTGCCGCAATATTCACTAATGTCCCAGGGATTGCTGCAGCAGTACCAATAGCAACAGCAGCGGTTCCCATCATGGCATGATGAAGTTTCCCCATAGAGAGTGCACGAACTAATAAATCTACATCCGAATCGTTCACGGATTTACCACTAGAAGACACATAACTTTTTGCAGGTGAAACAAATGCAATTTTAGGGGTATGTTGACGATTCTCCGCCTCAGCTAGATCTTGAATGATTCCCATCTTAAGTGCACCATGAGCGCGGATCGTTTCAAACTTTGCCAATGCAGCAGAATCAGCATTAATATCATCTTGCAGCTCAGCACCTGTATAGCCAATATCTGAAGCATTGAGGAAGATCGTTGGAATCCCTGCATTAATAAATGTCGCTTGGAAAGTTCCAATATCAGGTACGTCTAATTGATCTACAACATTTCCAGTTGGGAACATTGCACCGCCATCTTCACCATCATCTGCTGGATCAAGAAATTCAATTTGAACTTCTGCCGCTGGAAAAGTCACCCCATCTAACTCAAAGTCACCTGTTTCTTGAACCTGCCTATTGGTGATTGGCACATGTGCAATAATGGTTTTTTGAATATTCTTTTGCCAAATACGAACGGTACATAAGCCATTTTCAGGAATACGACTTGCATCGACCAATCCATTTGAGATTGCAAACGAACCCACTGCGGCAGTCAAATTTCCACAGTTTCCACTCCAATCCACGAATGCTTTGTCAATTGACACTTGGCCAAATAGATAATCAACATCATGGTCTGCTTGAGTACTTTTTTCCAAAAGCACTGTTTTACTGGTGCTTGATGTCGCTGCACCCATACCATCAATTTGTTTTCCATAAGGATCCGGGCTGCCAATTACGCGAAGTAAAAGCTGATCTCTCGCTGATCCTGGTATTTGAGCTCGCTGAGGCAAATCACTGACTTTAAAAAATACACCTTTACTCGTACCACCACGCATATAAGTTGCTGGAATTTTAATTTGTGCTGGAAAGCTCATTGTTTATTATCCTTCGGTTTTTATCAGGGTATCTATGTCCACTTTAGACTTGATATAGTGCTGAAAAACTATGCATCAAACTACAGGACTTAAGTATAAAAATCGGGTTAATAACTTAAAATGGCTGAGGCATGATTTTTTCAGATGAGAAATGTGTAAAATTAAATATTTGTTTTAACTTTATTTTTAATCCTTTTTATCGTATTGAAAATGAATGATTTCTGCAGTACGTCAGATTTACTAGGCTAAAAGAAATCAATCTATTACAATGATTTAAAATCACTCGGCGAGCTGAATAAATTGGATAACAATTCTTCTCAACTTCAGCGCGGCCTCAAAAATCGTCATATTCAATTGATTGCCATGGGTGGCGCAATTGGTACTGGTTTATTTTTAGGATCTGCGCAAGTCATACAGTCTGCAGGCCCCTCAATTATCTTAGGATATGCAATTGGTGGTCTCATCGCATTTCTCATCATGCGTCAACTCGGGGAAATGATTGTTCATGAACCTGTTGCAGGTTCTTTTAGCCACTTTGCAAATCGCTACTGGGGCAAATTCCCAGGCTTCTTAGCAGGTTGGAATTATTGGATCCTTTATATCCTCGTTGCAATGACAGAGCTCACTGCAGTCGCAAAATATATTAATTACTGGTGGCCCCATATTCCCGCTTGGGCATCTGTACTGACCTTCTTTATTATTATTACTCTAGTGAACTTATGTAATGTAAAGTTTTACGGCGAATCAGAATTCTGGTTATCAATCATTAAAGTGACTGCTGTCGTTGCAATGATTGCATTTGGTTTATTCTTGCTTTTCACTGCGGGTGAAAACTCAACCGCTTCATTTAGCAACCTATGGGCTCACGGTGGATTCTTCCCGAATGGTTTTGAAGGCTTGTTCTTCATGCTAGCATTCTTGATGTTTGCTTTCGGTGGTATTGAACTCATCGGGATGGCAGCTGCAGAAGCTGAAAATCCAGAGAAAACGATTCCCAAAGCCATTAATCAAGTGGTGTTCCGAATCCTGATTTTCTATGTAGGTTCATTGACTATTCTTTTATCTTTAGTGCCATGGAACCAGCTTGATCTAGGGGGGTTGGATAAAAGTCCATTTGTGATGATCTTTAGTCAACTTGGAATTAACTGGGCAGCCCACCTACTCAACTTTATTATTTTGACTGCTGCACTTTCTGTTTATAACAGTGGTATGTATGCAAATAGCCGTATGCTTTTTGGTTTAGCAAAACAAGGCAATGCGCCTAAGATTTTCGAAAAGACCAATAAAACAGGCGTACCCATTCCAGCGGTATTGTTCTCAGCAGTGCTGATTTTCGGTTGTGTACTACTCAATTACTTTGTTCCTGAAGATGCCTTAGGACATTTGATTTACATCGTGGTTGGTGCACTAGTATTGAACTGGGCAATGATTACGCTAACGCATTTGAAATTTAAGCAAGCAATGAAGCAGACAGGTGAAATCACTAAATTCCCAGCACTGTGGACACCTTTAGGAAATTTCATTGTTCTTGCCTTTATTGCTGTTGTATTGTTCATTATGTGGACTCAAGGCTTTAAAGAGTCTGTGATTATGATTCCGGTCTGGATCGCAATTATGATGATTCTTTATAAGAGTCTGAATAGCAATAAATAAAACTAAAAATGGAGGGCATTCGAGTTAAATGCCCTTCATTTTTACTGATTCAGTATAAGTATATTGATCTATCCCGAATGATCAAATTAAAGTATATTTCATATAATTTTTCATACTTAATGCGCTTTTAGCTTAACTGGATAGAGCAGTTGCCTCCTAAGCGACCGGCGTGGGTTCGAGTCCCGCAAAGCGCAAACCCCTTAAATCAAAATCAAACCACTTCACATAAATATTCAATCATTGACTTTTTTTCTCATTTCGTTCGTCATTTTAGTCATATTTATTTGTTGCATCTCTGTACCTTTATGCTATGTTGAATTTAAGAGTGAAAAATAACCAACAAATAAAATATGCTTATTTTCCACTTCAAAGCTAAGTAAAAAAATAGCTCAAGAATCATAATATTTTTAAATTATCTAAGGATAGATAAAATGAAATTAAAAGCCATCAGTTCTTCTGTATTACTCGCTCTATTACCTGTTTCTGGTGTCTATGCCGCTGCAATGGATCGTTCTGGACAGTCAATTAGTGCTTTCCTTCAACCTAACAATTATTTTGAAGCAGGAATTTCTATTCTTGATCCGACTGTCTCTGGAAAAAATGCTCAAGGTAAAATTAGCGATATGGGCGAAGATTACTACTTTCCGAGTGCTGCCCTCAAAATTCAAGCGACAGATAATATCTCTTTAGGTTTGATTTATGATCAGCCTTTTGGCGCGGATGCCTATTATTCAGATGGGACGATTATATCTGCTCTAGGACCACGACCATTAGCAGGTACAGATGTTGAAGTAAAAACCAATAATTTAACAGCACTTGTTGGTTTCCAACCAAATGAAAATATCAACATTTACGGTGGTGCTGCCTATCAAGATGTTCGAGGAAACATTACTTTATCCAGTCTTGGTTATACCGCAAATTTCAAAAGAGACGATAGTATTGGTTGGTTAGCAGGCGCTGCCTATCAAATTCCGGATATTGCTTTAAAAGTAGCACTCACTTATCGTTCTGAAATTGATCATGAACTTGAAACAAGTGAATCTGTAAGTTTACCTGGACCAGCTGCTGCTTATAATCCATTATTTTTGGGTACATCTAAAGATACTGCGCTTTCTACACCTCAATCCGTTAACCTCGATTTTCAAACAGGAATCATGGCGAATACTGTCGCATTTGCCAATGTTCGATGGGTAGAATGGGGCGGATATGGTATTGATATCGATAAATTCAGAAGAGTGACAGCAACATTAGCGGGAAGCCCAGCTGACCCAACCAAAGGTCAAAACATTATTGACTATAAAAAAGATCAATGGTCTGCCAATGTCGGGGTAGGTCGCAAGTTCAATGATCTATGGGCAGGTAATTTCTCTGTAGGTTGGGATTCTGGTGCAGGTAATCCAGTCACAGCGCTTGGGCCAACTGAAGGTTATTGGAATGTTGGCTTAGGAGCACAATTTAGCCCTACTCCAGCGACTTTTATTGCTGGTGGTGTGAAATACTTTATGCTCGGTGATGCAGAAGGACAATCGGTGGGTACTAAAGTTGGTGACTTTGAAGATAATGATGCCATCGCGTATGGTCTAAAAATCGGTTATAAATTTTAATCCTAATACATTAACGATTTAAAAAGAGTGCATTTGTACTCTTTTTTTGAACTAAATAGTTCAAAAAAACAATAAATGATTATTTATTGATCACCTTTAACTATGATTTAAGCGATACATAGTTAAGTTATTTTTAATAAAACTTACTATGAATATCAAATACATATAATTTTTAGAGAAAAAAATGGCTATTCATTAGGATTTATTTAATTCAATAAGAGTAAATGCTCTATTTATATAGAGTATTTACTCTTATTTTTTATGTGCTATTTTGTTCTCACAAGTAACTTTAGATTTCAGTTGTGTAACAACACTTAAATCTAACCAATTTTAAAAACTAAAAATTCGATTCGTTAGAATGTTAGGGAAAGATTCAAATGAAATTAAAAACATTAACAACCGCTATATTATTATCATTGCCAACTGCTGGTGCTTTCGCGGCTGCCCTAGACCGTTCTGGTCAATCAATCTCAGCATTCTTGCAACCCGATAATTACTTTGAAGCTGGTATTTCAATTTTAGATCCAAATGTTTCAGGTAAAGAAACTGTTGGCGCACAGCGAAATATCGATGATATGGCTGGTGATTACTATTTCCCAACTGCTGGACTGAAAATTCAAGCCACAGATCAAATTTCAGTAGGTTTACTATACGATCAGCCGTTTGGGGCTGAAGCAGAATACAATGGTAACAATATTTTTGTTGCATCACCTAGCGATACCATTATTTCCGGCCTTCCAACTGCTTTAGTAGGTGGTACGACAGGTGCAACTAAAGTTGATGTAGACACTCAAAATCTTTCATTAATCGTTGGCTTCCAACCTAATGAAAATATTAACATCTACGGTGGTGGTGTTTATCAAACGATTAAAGGGAATGTTGCTTTAAGAGGTAATGCTTACAGTCTTTATAATGGTTATGACGCAAGTATTAAAGAGACTGATGGCGCAGGATGGCTAGCTGGTGCAGCCTTCCAAATTCCTGATATTGCTTTAAAAGCATCTTTAACTTACAGATCTGAAATCGATCATAAAGTGAATATCAATGAATCTATAAGTTTATTGGATAAACTTGAACAAGCTTTACCTCAATTATCGGGTAGCCCTTTAGGCCCTCAATTAGCGCCTTTACTTCCTACCATTAATGGACTTATTGCTGCAAATAATGCTCCAACCGAGAAAACAACAATTACAACTCCACAATCTGTAAATCTAGATTTCCAAACAGGGATCATGGCAAACACTGTTGCCTTTGCAAATCTACGTTGGGTTGACTGGTCTAGTTTCTCAATTAAACCTTATAAGTTCGGACAAGTATCGAATGTTGCTGGCCAATTACCGACAATTGCTCGACCTAACGGATTTAATTTAGTTGAATACTCTGACGATCAAATTTCTGCAACAGTAGGTGTAGGTCGTAAATTTAATGATCTTTGGGCGGGTAACGTTTCTGTAGGCTGGGATTCAGGTGCCGGAAACCCTGTTTCAACATTAGGTCCAACTGAAGGTTACTGGAATGTTGGTTTAGGTCTTCAATACAGCCCTACTCCTGCTACTTTTATCGCTGGGGGTGTTAAATACTTTATGCTTGGTGATGCTGATGCACAAACTGGTGCACAAGCAGGTAGTAACGATTATGTAGCTACTTTTGAAGACAATGATGCTTGGGCATATGGCTTAAAAATCGGTTATAAATTCTAAAATTAAAAAACATAAAAAAGACCGCTCTGTCGGTCTTTTTTATTAATATACAAATATAAATTAATTGTATATTTTCAAACCGAACAGTACTAAAAAAAAACTCATCTCAATGATTCAATAATTTTTTTTAAATCATATACATATATAGAATAAACACTCAAAATTGTTCAAGTTATAATCATGCTTCCACCTACTACTCAAAACTGAGTATTTACTCTTTTTTTCATTGTGTTATTTTTCACACACTTTTTATTGCCATCTTGGCTTTCAGAGATGAATAATTCATGAAATTATCTGCTATTAGCTCAGCTATTATACTGAGCGCTCTTCCAATAACGTTTTTAAATGCAGCAGGATTAGACCGTTCTGGTCAATCTATCTCCGCATTTTTACAATCAGGAAACTATGCAGAAGCTGGTATTTCAGTTTTAGATCCAACTGTAAAAAGCAATGCACTTAAAATATCGGATATGGCTGATGACTATCACTTTCCAAGTGCAGCAATTAAAATTCAAGTGGCGGATCACATCTCTTTAGGTTTGCTATACGATCAACCATTTGGTGCAGATGCCACATATCAGGTTAATAATCCCGTCTTTGCACAACAAAATGAAGGCACATCAGTAGAAGTTAAAACAGAAAACATTACAGGCTTGATGGGTTATCAACTGACTGAAAACTGGAACCTTTATGCAGGTCCAGTGTGGCAAACAGTTGCTGCTGATATTCAATTACGTGGTTTAGCGTATAAAAATGCAGGGTATGATATTCAAGTTGATACCGCTGAAGCTTGGGGTTGGTTAGCTGGATTTGCATATCAGGTTCCTGATATTGCTTTAAAAGCAGCTGTGACATACCGCTCTGAAATTAAACACAATGCAGTAGCTGATGAATCTTTTGGCTTAGGTTTACAGAATGCGCCTTTATCTAAAGTACAAGCAGTAACACCACAGTCCGTTAATGTAGATTTACAAAGTGGTATTTCTCAAAACACATTAGCTTTTGCTAATCTTCGTTGGGTACATTGGGATCAATTTGTAGTATCACCTCAAGCCTTAAAATCTAAAGGACTTGATTTAATCGAATATTCTGATGACCAGTACTCTGCAACTTTAGGCTTAGGTCATAAGTTCAACGAGAAATGGTCCGGATCAACTTCTGTAGGTTATGATTCTGGCGCAGGTAATCCTGTTACGACCTTAGGTCCAACTGAAGGATACTGGAGTGTGGGTTTAGGTGGTCAATACAGCCCGACGCAAGATACATTTATTCAAGCGGGTGTTAAATACTTCTGGTTAGGCGATGCCGTTGCACAAACAGGTGGTGAACCTGTAGGTAGTTTTGAAAACAACTATGCGATGGGCTACGGTCTAAAAATGGGTTATAAATTCTAAGTATTGCAAAAACTCTAAAATATAAAAAGGCGCTTTAAGCGCCTTTTTATTGCTGTTGAATTAAGCCGGAATATCACGAACAGAAGCATTACGAATCGCTTCTTTCAAAGCCGCATAACCATGAATAGGTGGGAACTGTGGGAATTCAGCAATCACATTATCAGGTGCATCAAATAAGAAACCTGCATCAGCTTCGCCGAGCATAGTCGTGTCATTATAAGAATCACCAGCAGCGATCACACGGAAATTTAAACCATGAAGTGCTTGCACAGCTTTACGCTTTTGATCAGGTTGACGTAATTTATAATCTGTAATCACACCATTTTCGTCCGTTTCTAATTTATGACAGAAAATAGTCGGCCAGCCGAGTTGCTTCATCAATGGATGAGCAAATTCGTAAAAAGTATCCGATAAAACAATCAATTGAAAATGAGTACTTACCCACTCAACAAATTCTTTCGCGCCAGGGAAAGGACCCATTTCAGCGATTACAGCTTGAATATCGTTTAAACCTAAACCATGTTCTTTCAGAATATTCAGACGCTGAGTCATCAGCACGTCATAATCAGGAATATCACGAGTCGTTGCTTCTAGCTCCTTAATTCCTGTTTTCTTTGCAAAGTTAATCCAAATTTCAGGAACTAAAACGCCTTCCAGATCTAGACATACAACTTCCATGAACCATCCCTCTTGATAGGTTGACAAAATTTTGACTTATCATAACCGAAGATAATTAAATTGCATTGATCTTTTTTAAATCTATTTTTTTCATAAGCTTTTACTTTTTAGTGATAAGTTGTATTTAAGATTTATCTTAAAATTTCTAGGAAATAAATTAATATAGGTTTAGCTGTTTCCAAGCCTATAGCCAGGACGCCCATGACTACGATTCCAACGATTGACCTTGTAGATGCACTTGCATCTGAATACGCCGATAAATCTCCGAATGAAATTTTAGAATTAGCACTGAGCCAAGCAGGTGAAATTGCTATTTCCTTCTCTGGTGCTGAAGATGTTGTTCTAATTGATATGGCTCACAATTCTGGTCAGCCTTATCGTGTATTCAGTTTAGATACAGGTCGTCTGCATCCAGAAACATATCAATTCTTAGACACTGTGCGTCAGCATTACAATATTCAAATCGAGTTTTGTTTTCCTGAATCTGAAGCCGTACAAAATCTAGTCAATGCCAAAGGCTTATTCAGCTTCTATCAAGATGATCATAAGGAATGCTGTGGTATTCGTAAAGTTCAACCACTTCGTAAAAAATTAGCGACATTAGATGGTTGGATTACAGGTCAACGTAAGGATCAAAGTCCAGGCACACGCACTGAAATTCCAGTAATTGAGCATGATATCGGATTCTCAGGCGAAGGGAAAAGTTTAATTAAATACAATCCCCTAGCAAATTGGAGCAGTAGCGATGTTTGGAACTATATCCGCTTAATGGAAATTCCTTATAATCCATTACATGAACGTGGTTTTACTTCCATCG
Source organism: Acinetobacter sp. CY79 (assembly GCF_059515845.1). Lineage (NCBI taxonomy): Bacteria > Pseudomonadati > Pseudomonadota > Gammaproteobacteria > Moraxellales > Moraxellaceae > Acinetobacter > Acinetobacter sp. CY79. The sequence goes on along the minus strand of NZ_JCAKMY010000009.1, from coordinate 15,808 downwards.
GTTGTGAACCATGTACCCGACCAGTCTTACCGAATCAACATGAACGTGAAGGTCGTTGGTGGTGGGAAGAAGCGACACATAAAGAATGTGGCTTACATTCAGGAAATTTAAAAAAATAGTCAAAAAAGCCACTGTTACTAGTGGCTTTTTTGCACCTGAAATTCATCATTTTCTTCGCAATTCATACATAAAAAGCACTATACTCAGATTTAACGGACATATAATTCTAAAAAGCGATTTAGATATATTGCAGTGAGGCAATCTAAAACTATGCGACCTTTACATCCCCTCGATTTTATTTTTTTAAGCTTAGAAAAGCGCCAACAGCCGATGCATGTTGGAGGTTTATTTTTATTTCAAATTCCGAAAGACGCTTCAAGCACCTTTATCCAAGATTTGGTCACCGATATTCGTCAATCCAAATCGATTCCGATTCCGCCTTTTAACAATCGTTTAAATGGTTTGTTTTGGGATGAGGATGAAGAATTTGATATTGATCATCATTTTCGACATATTGCCCTACCTCATCCTGGACGTATTCGTGAACTCTTGGTTTATATTTCTCAAGAGCACAGTGCATTGATTGATCGTGCTAAACCGCTTTGGACTTGTCATATTATTGAAGGCATCGAAGGCAATCGCTTTGCCATGTTCTTTAAGATTCATCATGCCATGGTCGATGGCGTGGCAGGTATGCGCTTGATCGAGAAATCACTGTCTAAAGATCCGTATGAAAAAACGATTGTTCCCTTATGGTGTGTCGAAGGAAAGCGTGCAAAACGCTTGAAAGCTGCGCCTGTATCCGCATTAAAAGGCATATTAAATACCGTCAAAGAGCAACTCTCGATTGCACCACGTGTAACTCAAGAGCTTTATCAGACTGTATTTAAGGAAATGAGAAATCCTGACTATGTGTCAAGCTTTCAAGCCCCGGGGAGCTTATTGAACCAACGAGTCAGTGCTTCTCGTCGTTTTGCAGCACAGTCCTTTGAATTGGAACGATTACGCAAAATCGCCAAGTCTTTAGGTGTGACGATTAATGACGTAGTTTTGGCGATTTGTTCAGGTGCCTTACGCGAATACTTATTGTCTCAAAATGCACTACCCAAAAAACCTTTGATTGCGATGGTTCCAGCGTCTATTCGTGATGACAACTCAGATCTGAGCAACCGTATCACCATGATATTAGCTAATCTAGGTACGCATAAAGAGCAACCACTAGATCGCCTAGACATCATCATTCGCAGTGTAAAAAATGCCAAGACTCGCTTTCGTAGAATGACATCGAATCAGATTTTGAATTACAGTGCCTTCGTGTACGGTGCGGCAGGCTTTAACATTCTTTCAGGCGTGATGCCTAAGCGTCAGGCCTTTAATATTGTGATTTCGAATGTTCCTGGCCCAACAGAACCGTTGTATTGGAATGGCGCGAAACTAGATGCGCTCTACCCTGCTTCTATCATCTTAGATGGGCAAGCACTCAATATTACGATGACCAGTTATCTAGATAAACTTGAAGTCGGTCTAACAGGTTGTCGAAATACATTACCTAAAATGCAGAATCTTTTGACCCATTTAGAAGATGAAATTCAGATATTTGAACAGATCGTTGCTAAAAAAGAAGCTATAGAAATCGAAAAGAAAATGACTGCGAATGCATCGTGATTGGAATGAACGGTTTTTGAGTATAAATTTTGAATATAAAATTGAGCAATAAACTAAGGGGCTTTTAATCAGCCCCTTAATTCTTAATGTTTCGACATTGTTTTAATAATTGTTGGCATGCAACCACAACCATCGCTTTAGTGATCTGAACTTCTTGACCTTGCTCAGTTAACATCACACATGCATTTTTATGCTGTGGCTCTAAAACATGCTTGATACCACGATTTAAAATTTGTTCAGCCATACTCATCTTTTTTACCTCACATTTGCTCAGGTTATTACTAACCTTTGGCTACTTGTTTCTATAGCCACTAGTATTGTGAAGTGAGCCTTGAAAGTAAAATTTCAGATGTAACAACTGTTTAGTGAAATTCTGTTACAAATTTAATTCAGAATGATATCGTATTGCTCTTGCGTGTATAAATTTTCGACTTGAAACTTTATGACTCGACTCACGAAATGCTCTAAATCCGAGACAGCTGTTGCCTCTACCGTTAAAAGCCGATCAACCACGTGCGGATGAGCAACGACAGTAAAGCCACTCTGAGATTTGAAATCTCTAGAGTAGCGTAATATCTCCCGAAATATCTCGTAACATATCGTCTCTGCTGTTTTGACATATCCGCGACCTTGACAGGTCGGGCATGCTTCACACAGTAAATGCTCCAAAGATTCACGCGTGCGTTTACGCGTCATTTCTACTAAACCTAACTCAGAAACCTGAGTGATTTTGGTTTTAGCGTGGTCTTTTTCTAATACCTCTTCAAACTGTTTTAAAACTTCATCACGATGCTGTAGCTCTTGCATGTCAATAAAATCAATAATGATAATTCCACCCAAATTACGCAGTCTCAATTGACGTACGATGACTTGAGTGGCTTCCATATTGGTTTTAAAGACAGTATCTTCTAAAGAACGCCCACCAACGTAGGAGCCTGTATTGACATCAATTGTGGTCATGGCTTCGGTCTGGTCAATCATCAAATAACCGCCGGACTTTAATGCAACACGCGTTTGTAAAGCCTTTTGGATATCGTGTTCCACATTATACAAATCGAAAATTGGACACTCGCCTGGATAGTGCTTTAAGCGACCATGAATGGTTGGCACAAACTCTTGCACAAACTCTTCTAACTTTTGGAAGACTTCACGTGAATCTACTTGAATTTTGACTGTATTTTCATTGGCAAGATCACGAATAATACGTTGCGGTAATGGTAATTCTTCAAAAACAAGAGAAGGCACAACGATACTTTTTTGCTTACGCTGAATAAATTCCCAAAGCTTGGCTAAATAAGCCATATCTTGTGCAATGGCTTCTTCAGCGATCCCTTCAGCAGCCGTTCGAACAATCACTGAACCTGGAAGCTTATGCTCTGCCTGTATGCGCTCAATAATGGATCGTAAGCGATCACGCTCTTCTTCTGATTCTATACGCTGTGATACGCCTGTATGATGACCATAGGGCATCATCACTAAATATCGCGAAGGTATAGAAAGATCAGTGCTCAGTCGTGCTCCTTTGGTACCAAGCATATCTTTCATGACTTGAACGGTCAGAATTTGACCCGGATGCAGTAACTCAAAGACATTCGGTGTCGGCTGATTACGTGGCCACACCATATCATTGATATGTAAGAAAGCCGTACGAGACAAGCCGATATCCACAAAAGCAGCTTGCATACCGGGCAGTACACGAACAACCTTTGCCTTATAAATATTGCCGACTAAACCACGTTTTGCAGAACGCTCAACAAATAGCTCATTCACCGTACCATTTTCGATTAAAGCCACCCTTGTTTCTGTCGGGGTGACGTTAATCAACAATTCATCAGACATAAAAAATACTCAAAACATTATAAAAATTCGTTTGCGAGATTAATTTAGTGCCTTAATCTTGCTTCATCTGGTTGGCTCTGTACTTAAGCGAGCTCGTCATATTCTTAAATCAGTGTTCTAAAATAGGCTTTATTTGATCAATATTCTTCAATAATTGTAATGTTTCATATAGAGGCAAGCCAACAACATTGCTATAACTTCCTTCTATACGTGGAATAAACTGAGCAGCATAACCTTGAATGGCATAAGCCCCTGCTTTGCCAATCGGCTCACCCGTTGCCCAGTATTGTTCCATTTCGAGTTCAGTCAGCTTTTGGAAATGAACTTGAGTGCGTACCACCATGCTTTGAATAGCATTTTGATTTTGCTCACAATGGGCCGACGCGACACAGATACCACTGAGCACTTCATGTTGACGCCCAGATAAAGCGGACCATATCTCAAATGCATGTTGTTTCGATTCAGGCTTTCCAATAATCTTATGATCTAACACTAAACTGGTGTCTGCCGCAATGACTATCGCGTCGGGAAATTGAACTAAAACAGCTTGTGCTTTTTGCTCTGCTAAACGTTGTACATAATGTTCTGCACTTTCGTTGGGCTGTACAGACTCGTCAACATCTGGACTGAATATTTCAAAGTTCAGTCCCACCTGTTCAAGCAACTCTTTGCGTCGAGGCGAACTCGACGCCAATATTAAACGCGCCATCTTTTTAAGCAATAATAGAGAATTGGCCATAAGCCAATGCTACTGATCAATGGTAGCCAATGACGTGTAATTGAACTTTCTACACTTGAAATCACTTGAGCTAACAAAATAAAAACCAAATGTGCCACAACCGCCATGCTCACAATGAGCCAAGTATTACCAAAAGTCATGACCCGTCTTTCACGTATAAAGTACCGAATCACAAAAGTAATCAACACATAGCTCAGAGCATTTAAGCCCAAAGGTGCGCCCAACAATAAATCGGTGAACAACCCAATCCCAAATGCAAACCAAACACCACACCAAGTGGGTTGGCACAAGATCCAAAACAGGGTCACCATTAACATGATGAGTGGACGCCAACCTGCCAAGTTGTAGGTCAACGGATAAACCACCAATACGGAGCAGATGATGACTGAAACAATAATCGCGATGAGTGGGTCTTTATGCAGGTCCGAACTAAGGTTCTTAGCGTTGAGCATTCGGTTGCTCCATGGCTAAAGAATCTGAGAACATAACCACGACATGATGACCACCTGAAAGTTGCGCTGCTGGTTTAACATCAATCTGCGCAAATTCGCCCGTGTTTTCACGTTTAATTTTAGAAACCGTACCCACTAAATATCCTGCAGGGAAATGTTGTCCTAAACCCGAACTGTAAACTTTATCCCCAACTTTAATGTTGGCACTGGTCGGCACATATTCCATTTTCAAACGCTCTAAATCCCCAGTACCCGTGACAATCGCACGCATCCCTGAACTTTCTAAACGCACTGAAAGAGAATGTTCCTTATCCGACAACAACATCACTCGGCTACTATGAGGATAGACATTGACAATTTGCCCCATGATGCCTTTATCATCGAGAACCGTCTGTCCCACTCTCAGTTGATTAGTAGCACCGCGATTAATCACAATAATATGTCGTAGAGGATCTGCATCCGTACCGATGACTTCAGAGATCTCCATACGACCATCAATAATTAAAGGTGTATCGAGTAAGCCACGTAGTCTGGTATTTTCAGCTGAGAGTTCAGATAATTTTTGTAAGCGGACTTGCGCCTGTAAAAGTTCAGCTTGCATCGCAGTATTTTCACGGCGCAATTGAGCTTCAGACTTGGTTTGTTGATTCAGCCATTCTTTCGATAAAACAGGATAACTTGCAATGGCATAAATTGGATTGTATGCAGCATACAAGACATCTCTTGCAGGTTGGACCAGGTGTGGCATACGCCAATTGAACATTAGCACCACGAAACAAGTCACAACCGCAATGATGAAGGAACGAAAAGATGGCGGTTGTCTTGAAAAAAGATTCGGTTGCACCGCCTAAGATCCTTTCTTAACCTACGAATAACATATCGTGATTTGGATTATCGAAGAATTCTAATACCTTACCACCACCACGTGTTACACAAGACAACGGATCTTCTGCAACCAAAACAGGCAAGCCAGTTTCTTGAGACAAGAGTTTGTCTAAGTTACGTAATAATGCACCGCCACCTGTCAATACAATACCGCGTTCCGCAATGTCAGAAGACAACTCTGGAGGGGTTTGCTCTAGCGCAGATTTAACCGCTGAAACAATACTTTGTAATGGATCAGAAATCGCTTGAGTGATTTCATCAGACGTGACTGTAATCGCACGCGGAACACCTTCTGCAAGGTTACGACCGCGCACTTCGATCTCAAGTGGTTTTGCGCCTTCGTCTGGAAGTGCCATACCCACTTCTTTTTTAATCAATTCAGCGGTTGTTTCACCGATCATGCAACCATGTGCTTTACGTACATAGTGAATGATTTGTTCATCAAAGACATCACCACCGATACGAAGGGAATCAGCGTAGACACAACCTTGTAGTGAGATAATCGCAATTTCAGTGGTCCCCCCACCAACATCGACGACCATCGAACCGCATGCTTGTTCCACTGGCATGCCTGCACCGATTGCAGCCGCCATCGGCTCTTCAATCAAACGTACATCACGTGCACCTGCATTGAATACCGCTTCACGGATCGCACGGCGCTCTACCAGTGTCGATTTGCAAGGCACACACACCACCACACGTGGTGCTGGTGGGAATAAACGTTTTTCATGCACTTTACCAATAAATTGGTTTAACATGGTTTCAGTCACTTCAAAGTCTGCAATCACGCCGTCTTTCATTGGGCGAATCGCAGAAATATTTGCAGGTGTACGACCCAACATTTGCTTTGCATCTAGGCCAACTGCGGCAACAATTTTTTGTGAACCACTATGGCGAATCGCCACAACCGTCGGTTCGTTTAATATAATGCCCCGTCCTGGCGCATAAATTAGTGTATTAGCTGTACCCAAATCAATGGCAAGATCTGGCGAAAACAAGCCAATTAGTCGTTTTAGAATCACGGTTCGTTCTCAATTAAACGTTATATGGTCGTAAGATGGCAACTTTAACTAAATGTGATGATTTGAACAAGTCAATCGCTTATTATAACACACGATATTTGAATATTTTTTAATACTGATTAGGTGAGACATCATGTCAGCTTCAGATGCTCAGCATTCTGCAGATTTAAATGCACAAACCGTTTCAAGCATTGCTCATTTGGCACGCTTATCTTTAAACGAAACGCAATCTGCTGAATATGCTCAAAGTTTAAATAAAATCTTAGGAATGATGGAAACCTTAAAAGGGATTAATACCGATGGTGTTGAGCCTTTAAAGAGCCCATTTGACAATCCACAACCCTTACGTGAAGACGTGGTTTCAGAAGAAAATCACCGTGAGGATTATCAAGCGGTAGCCCCTGCAACACAGGATGGCTTGTATCTTGTGCCTCGTGTGATCGAATAATTTCGCCTTAAACCTTATTTAAATTTGAACGTAAAGAATTGAACTCATGACTGATTTACATCGCTTATCAATTCGTGAAATGGCTGAAGGTTTAAAATCCGCTCAGTTTTCATCACGCGAGTTGACTCAACACTATTTAAACCGTATCGCAAAAATTGACACTCAAGTTCAATCTTATGTGACTGTGACCCCTGAACTGGCTTTGGCTCAAGCTGATGCTGCAGATGGTCTTTTAAAATCTGGGATGGCGGGTCTGATGACCGGTATTCCTTTGGCGCACAAAGATATTTTCTGTACCAAAGGCGTGAAAACCACGGCTGGTTCAAAAATTTTAGATAATTTTATCTCTCCTTATAATGCGACTGTAGTGGCTAAAGGGATTGAAGCAGGCTTGATCACTTTAGGTAAAGTGAACATGGACGAATTCGCCATGGGTTCAACCTCTGAGTCTTCTTACTTTGGTGCGACCAAAAACCCTTGGGCTTTAGATCATGTTCCGGGTGGTTCTTCAGGTGGTTCTGCTGCGGCTGTGGCTGCTGATTTAGCACCAATTGCAACAGGTACAGATACCGGCGGTTCAATCCGTCAACCTGCGTCTTTCTGTGGTTTGACTGGTCTTAAACCGACATACGGTCGTGTGTCTCGTTTCGGTATGATTGCCTACGCATCATCATTGGATCAAGGCGGTCCAATGGCACGCTCTGCTGAAGACTGTGCTTACCTCATGAACGTAATCGCAGGTCATGACGCTAAAGATTCAACATCAGTCAATAAAGAAGTCGATGACTACGTTGCAAACTTAAACGGCACATCGGTAAAAGGCTTACGCATTGGTATTCCTAAACAATACTTTAATGTTGCAGGCTTAGATGCGGACGTTAAAGCACGTGTTGAAGAATCACTTAAAAAATTGGAAGACATGGGCGCAACTTTGGTTGAGATCGATCTCAACATGACGGATGCTTATGTACCTACGTATTACTTGATTGCACCTGCTGAAGCGTCTTCTAACTTACAACGTTTTGACGGTGTTCGTTACGGCTACCGCTGTGAAAATCCTGTGGACTTGATGGACTTATACAAACGTTCTCGTTCAGAAGGTTTTGGTAAAGAGGTTCAGCAACGTATCTTGATTGGTACATACGCATTGTCGGCTGGGTATTACGATGCGTACTATGTGAAAGCACAAAAAGTACGTCGTCTCATCCAACAAGACTTCTTAAAAGCATTCGAATCTGTTGATGTCATCGCAGCGCCTTCTGCACCGACAACTGCCTATAAGATTGGTGCAAACCTATCACCTGTTGAAATGTATTTGGGTGACATTTACACCATCGCGGTGAACTTGGCAGGTCTTCCTGCGATTAATGCGCCTGTTGGTTTTGACCAAGACAATTTACCGGTTGGCTTACAGTTGATTGGTAACTATTGGTCAGAATCTCAATTGTTGTCTGTGGTACATCAGTATCAACAAGCCACCGATTGGCATACGAAACGCGCTGCAATTGCTGAGGAGAACGCATAATGTCTCAAAACAATTCAAAGAACACCGCTAAACCTAAATCAAACCTGATTGATGGTTGGGAAGTGGTTATTGGTATCGAGATTCACACTCAGCTTGCAACCAATACCAAAATTTTCTCAGGTTCATCGACTGTTTTTGGTAATGATCCAAACACGCAAGCCAGCCTTGTTGATTTGGCCATGCCGGGCGTGCTACCTGTATTAAATAAAGAAGTGGTTGATCTTGCGATTCGCTTTGGTTTGGGTATCGATGCTTATATCGACCAAGCCTCTGTGTTTGCACGTAAAAACTATTTCTACCCTGACTCGCCAAAAGGCTATCAAATCAGCCAAATGGACAACCCAATTGTGGGCTTGGGTCATATCGATATTCAACTTGAAGATGGCACTGTAAAACGCATTGGCGTGACGCGTGCGCACCTTGAGGAAGATGCAGGTAAATCGATCCATGACCAATTTGAAGGCATGTCAGGTATCGATTTGAACCGTGCAGGTACGCCACTGCTTGAGATCGTATCTGAACCTGATATGCGTTCTGTTGAAGAAGCGGTTGCCTACATTAAAGCGATTCACACACTTGTGCGTTGGTTAGGGATCTCTGACGGTAACATGGCAGAAGGTTCATTCCGTTGTGACTGTAACGTGTCTTTACGTCGCCCGGGTCAACCCTTCGGTACACGTTGTGAGCTTAAAAACCTCAATTCATTCCGTTTCATTGAACAAGCGATCAATGTTGAAATTGAACGTCAAATGGAAATTTTGGAGTGGGACGGCACCATCGACCAAGAAACCCGTTTGTTCGACCCTGTGAAGATGGAAACGCGTTCGATGCGTTCTAAAGAAGAAGCGAACGATTACCGCTACTTCCCTGACCCAGACTTATTGCCTGTGATTATTGCAGATGAACAGATTGAAGCAATTAAAGCAACCATGCCTGAGTTGCCTAAAGCCCGTCGTGAGCGTTTTGTGGCTGACTTTGGTGTGACTGAGTACGATGCTCACGTTTTAACGCTGACTCGTGAAATGGCAGACTTCTATGAAGCTGTTGTGGCTGCTGCGGGCGGTGCTGCACAAGGTAAAATTGCTGCAAACTGGGTAATGGGTGAATTCTCAGGGGCGCTAAACAAAGCAGGCTTAGATTTGGCTGATTCTCCTGTAACGGCGGAAAAACTTGGCGGTATGATTGCACGTATTGTGGACAACACCATTAATGGCAAGATTGCGAAACAAGTGTTCGGCTTTATGTGGGATGAAGGCAAAACTGCCGACGAGATTATTAGCGACAAAGGCTTGAAACAGGAAACTGATACAGGCGCAATTGAAGCAATTATTAAAGACGTACTTGCTGCCAATGAGAAGATGGTTGAAGAGTATAAATCTGGTAAAGAGAAAGCTTTTAACGGTCTTGTGGGTCAAGTGATGAAAGCAGCGAAAGGCAAAGCTAACCCTGCTCAAGTGAATGAATTAATGAAGAAATTGATTGGTTGATTTATTATTTAATCAATTGATTTCATGTTATAAAGACCTCGCTTAATGCGGGGTTTTTTATGGCTTATTTCAATTTATTACAATCTTTTGCTGAATATGAAATTGAATATCTAACACAAGATATAATCTCTATAACCTATGATATTAGTCGCTTTAGCGAATACTCACATGAGGCTATTCGCTCTAAACTAAAGGATTTAGAGGAAAAATCATTTCTAATTCTTCGTAATTATCCCTGCATTGTTTGTTTTGAAGACTTTAAGGATTTTATTGCCATTGCAGAATTACAAAGTGTCGAATTAAATAAAAGAATAATTACTGCAAAATTAAAATTGCTCTCAGAAAAAGTAGACACTAATTCAATTAATATTAGCGCATTAGAAAAAGCATTAAATTTTGAAGGGTGGGAAAAGACTAGAACTCATTGGGCGATTAAAAATTCAAATCTATTTAAAAATCTAGAACCTCTTAACATTTTTAGAAACCTTAATGAACTTTTAAATTATTTTCCAAACCAAAATATCGACCTTCTAAATCCACCTAAAAACACTGGGAAATTAAAGGCAACATTCAATACGCACATCTCTGTAGACATCAGAGGGTTTAATACTCCTACATATGTTAAAGACGTATCTGATTTCATTAGTAAAGTTCTTAAAATTAATGGACTTATTAATAGATCTAATGAAAATCGAGAAGTATTTTACAGAGGTCATGGAAAACATTCATATCAATTATTACCATCTCTTTTACGCGAAGATCCTAATGGCAAAGGAAAAGTCTATTTAGAAGGTGAACATTTATTATTTCGTGAGTTACTCACAATGGAACCCAATTCCTTCAGTAATGACATCAGTGGTTTTGACATCCTTACAAGAATGCAACATTATGGGATGCCAACTCGATTACTTGATATCTCAAGTAATCCCTTGACAGCCTTATATTTTGCTTGTGAAAATTTAAAGCATGATGAGGATGGCGAAGTTCTTTTGATTTCTGTTAAAAAGACTGATGTATGTTTTTATGATTCGGATAAAATTTCTTGTTTAACAAATTTAGCGAAATTAACAGCTAGTCAAAAAGATCACTTGTCCCAATATATTATTAAATGCCAAAAAAATGACTCAAAAAAAGTTCTTTTAAATGATTCTGACCTTAGTGAAAAAGTTTATGAACAATACTTGCACTGTATATTAAATGAAAAGCCCTACTTCAAACCTAGAATTGAAATTAAAGATCTTAAAAACACATTCTGTGTAAAGGGTCGTTTAAATCAGGAAAGGATTATTGCTCAATCAGGATCTTTTCTTATCTTTGGTTTAGATGCGGAAGCAATCCCTGAAAATGGTAATGATGACTTCAATGTAGATAGAATCAGAATAAAAAAAGATGATAAAAAGTCGATATTAGAAGAACTAGATTTACTGAATATCAACCAAAGAACGGTATATCCGAGTATAGAAAACTCAGCAAAATATATCAAAAATCGATTAGAAAGTTTTAAAATATGACCATCAAAAAAGTATCCTCCATCGCCAAACTCGAAGACTTGGGACGTATTTAAAATCCCCTCATCCCCCGCCTTCTCCCAATGGGAGAAGGAGCCATCATTACTAATCTTATGACAGCATTCATTTAGTATTGGATATTCCCTCTCCTCTCAGGAGAGGGTTAGGGAGAGGTAAAACAAAAAAAATAAAAGAAAACACTGTCCTATTTTTAGCCCTTCAATCCCCTCACTTTAGCTCCCTATAATCAATCCATATATTGATCACTCGGCAAATAAAAATGAACAGCACCATTCTCCTTGCACAAAGCTACGGGCCATCAGAAGTCCTCGAATTCAAAGAACAAACATTAGCACCTCTTGCTTCAGGCATGGCACGCATTCAAGTCAAAGCCTCAGGCATCAACCCGATTGATGCACGTCGTATGACAGGCGAATTCAAACACGCTGCCCTACCTCAGACCTTTGGTACAGAGTATGCAGGCGTGATTATCGAAGTCACAGACAACAGCACGTGGAAAGTAGGAGATGAAGTTTTAGGTTCAGGTGGTGCATTTACCCATGCCACCGTGATTGATGTACCTATAGAAAACCTGATCAAAAAACCAAGCAATATCGATTGGGCAGTCGCAGGCACACTCGCAGGTGTCTCACAAACTGCCATGACCATCCTTAATGAAATGGGTCCTGCTCAATCCCTACTGATTCATGGCGGTTCAGGCGGTGTTGGCTCTGTACTGATTCAACTCGCGGTGAATCATGGAATCGATGTGGTTGCAACGGCATCGGCAAAAAACCAAGACTACATCAGTGATTTAGGCGCAACGCCAGTCATATATGGCGAAGGCTTAACAGAACGCTTAAAAAAAATTCATCCAAATCCTTTCGATGTCTCTATTGATATGAGTGGGCATGAAGATGCGACACAAGCTTCACTTGCAACCGTGAAAGCTGGCGGATTTATGGGAACAATCGCAGGACGTAAACTATCATCTGACAAGATCAAACCTGTTTGGGTGAAACGAAATCCTGCAAATTTAAAACATGTGCTTGATGGTGTCGCTGAAGGAAAGATCAAATGGTCTGTCAGTCGTAAATATCCATTTGAACAAGCACAACAGGCTTATACAGATATATTGGAAGGTCATACCCAAGGCAAAAGTGTTTTGATTTTTGACTAAGCGACTCATTGCTACCTTAATCATTTATTAAGTTAAAATCGTGAATTAAACAGCCTTGATTTTGAAACCCCAAAGAAGAGAATGCTGACATTTACCAGCATTCTCTTTGTCTATGTGTACATTGAATAAATGAAGTCTTTAGCACAGATCAAAAGTGAATTAATGCTCTGCAGATAAACGCTCTAACTCTGTTGCTCTTAAAGCCGTCGTTTCCATTAAACAAATGCCACCATTCACTCGAGCCAGTGACCCCCCATCAGGGTCAGCATAAAAATCACAGTTCTGATCACGATACTTGATCCAAGTCCGCTGTACGCCCTTTAACTGTTTTTTACGAGTCGAATTTAAAGAAGTCGAGAGTGTTTTATACGCTTGATTTAAACGAGCATCTTGTAACTTAATTTCAGTGGAGATACAGGCATGCATTTTGGTCGTTACACCACCTGATTTATCCATACAAGCAGTGTACTGCTTCGATAATTTCGGACGATCTGCATGACTTAAAGAGATACCACCTAGCGTCATCAACCCTATCATCAACACTTTATTCAACATCATTCACCAATCCTTATAACCCTGAAACCACACTCAAATCAGCATGACTAAAATGAGTAAACATCCCCATTAACGTGTTAAGCCCAATTTATTCCAAATATCTGGGGTTAAAAAAGTCACCACCAATTTATTTAAATCAAGATAACGCAACACGCCTTTTAACTGTGCTTTCACTTCAGGATTTTTTAAAATCTCTTCACCTGAACTACGGCCAAGTTCTTGAAAACTATCCCCTACAGCTTGAATCCCTTCTGCTTGGATCACCGCTTTGGTTTGTGCAGAACACTGTTCAACGATAATGCGTTGTAACACGCCTGCGAGGTTTTTATCTAACTGCTCTTTTTGTGTAGCAGATACATTACTAAATGCCTTCAAATCAGGATGTGAAGACAACGCTGCGAATGTCCATTGCAAAACGGCGGTTTTATCTGTAGCGGTGGTGGATTTCATTAAGCAATCACTCAGCTGATCCACTGTTGGACCAGCCACAGCCATTTGTGTTGAACCCATCAAAGTCAAACCGATAAATAAAGCACGTGGATAACTTAAGTAAGACTTCGATTTTTGATGATGATGCTCTGCTTGATTTTGTGTTTGAGCGCTTTTGGAATGCAATGTAATTGTCATTATCATGATCCTCACAATAAGAGTGAAATTTGAATCTCTCCGTTTTACCACAAAGCGGTATTCTCGCTGTTAGAACTCTGTAAATAAGCATTCATATTTCACAGAAAATTTAAACTTAACCCACATAAAATACCAAGCAGAATATCGGCTAAAACGCATTCGATCTGCATACGCAGATCAGGTTTAGGCATATAATCGGACATTCAACCTGCTACAGTCATTGTGGCAATCGCTTGCCATAGATATAAGTAGCTCATGACCAAAAATATTGCCACACTGATTGGCTTCACGGCGATTTTACAATGGTCATCCATCGTCGGTTTACTCAAAAAAATTAGCTTTAGCATTGGACCTGATTTGGCTGTGCTGTTTATGTATAGCTTGAGCGCTCTATTACTTTTAGTCATTTTTCGAATCCCGAATTTAAGACAAATTCCACGTGTCTATCTGATCAGTGCGACCTTGCTATTCGTGATTTACGAGATCTGTTTTTCTTATGCGATTGCTTTGGCTCAAACAGCGCAACAAGCCATTGAAGTGAGTTTGGTCAATTATCTTTGGCCGAGTATGACCATTGCTCTGCTGATTATTTTCAAAGAACTTAAATTTACGCCTTTGGTCATCGTTGGACTCATCATTAGCTTGAGTGGCGTGGTGTATATTCAAACTGGCAATGGTCAGTTGGATTGGCTGACCATCATCGCGAATGTCGAAACCAATCCAATCAGTTATCTATTGGCATTGATCGGTGCAAGTCTATGGGCGTTGTATTGTGTGATTACCAAAAAATACAGTGGTGGGCATAATCCGATTGCATTGTTCTTTATCGCGGTCACGGTTGTACTGTGGGCAAAAATGCTGATTATCCACCCTGAGCAATTGATAAATATGCCAAGTTTAGATGCCAATACGATGATCTATATGGCATTGGTTTCAGTGGTCACAGGTCTAGGCTATGCCGCTTGGAATATCGGAATTAATCAAGGCAACATTACGCTCTTAGTCACCCTGTCATATTTTAGTCCGATATTTTCATCTCTGATTTCAATGTGGATTTTAGACTCTAGGCTTTCACAATCTTTTTGGCTGGGAGCAATCATGGTGACCTTAGGTTCATTTGTCTGCTGGATTGCCACCAGTTGGACTGAAATTCGAGGCAAAATCGTTCAGTCCAGACTGTTTCGATCTAAACAGTTTTAAATTGCGGTAAAAGGAAAAAGACTGATAATGTATTTGAATCATAAATACTGAGCGCATTCAGCATACTCTCTTGCATGATGATTGAATGATCGTCACAATACAAAAAAATAAAATCGAATTAAAACAATGTGGGTCATTATTTTTTCTATCTTGAGTATGATCATCATCGTGGTGATCATTAAAGTATTTCTGTCTGATGCTGATGAAATCCCCAATACAGCTGAGCTACCAACTTTCAATAATCAAGATATCCCTCCTCAACGGCGTGCTGATACTGTTGAACAAGACAATTCTCTTTCAATTGATGCCCCCATACAACGGTCAGGTAAAGGCAAAGAATTAGGAACTATCAAATCTGTAAAGTCTAGAAAAATGGGAATGGCTGAAACAATTGCTGAAGATATGTTTGAGCAACCTCAGCTCATCACTTTTGATCAGTTATTGCAGTATAGGTTAGGATTCGATCGTGATGGAAAATTGCATTATTTTATCTGCTGTTTTCTTTATAGTTTTGTTTTGGTTTTTAGATGTATTTTATTTGCATTTGAAGTAAGCGTCCGCTGAACCCCACTTTTCTTATTTGCTCAATATCCCGATAGTGTCCATTATTTATTAAATGGACATTATGTTTATGGCCTTAGACACTTTTATAGACACTGAACAAACGACAGAAAGA